>JAAYSV010000005.1 GCA_012518215.1 Bacillota bacterium | reverse complement strand
AGATTCCTCGCGGCGCTATGCTTGACAACAGAGGTTGGTATTCCTGCATTACCATTCCCCGAAACACAACGTCAGCGTACTTACAAAACACCGCTTGCTCGGAATGACAGGGGGAGGGGAGGGAGCCGCAGGCGACCGAAGAATCCCCTCCTCGTACACACCTTAGTATCGGCACAAACTGGTTCCTGGTCTTTTATCCCCGTAAAGCACAACGTTTCCCTCTGCCCGAGATTCCTCGCGGCGCTATTTTTTTACTCGGTGTTACCGTTTCTACATCATTATTCTCCATGGCTTCATGTTGGTGTTCTTGTTAAACACCGCTTGCTCGGAATGACAGAGGGGGTGGGAGCGGCGTATTTGCCGCGACCGAAGAATCCCCTCCTCGTACACCCCTTAGTATCGGCATAAACTGGTTCCTAGGTTTTATCTTTTCCCCGTACGGATATGTTGGCGTCAGCGACATAGAGTGAATGGTTGCCATAGCCGGTGAAGGCGAGGAAGCGAAACGGGACTTCCGACGTGATGTGGACAGTGTATTACCTGTCCATTCAGAGGCCGCCGCAGGCGGCCGAAGAATCCCCTAGTTGAACACACTCACTACCTGAACCGTTCTTTATGCTATGGCCCATGAACAGCCAAGTCGCCAAGCCAACATATAAAAAAAGAAAAAGAAAACGTGGGCGGCCGAGGAGACCCTTGTTAATACCACTTACTCATGGGGGGAAGCTATTTCCTGGGTTTTATTATCGTTCGCATACCCACAAAAGAGAGCTTCAGTTCCTGAAGAATCCCCTCCCCAAGCACCCCTTACCCTACTGCCAGAGAAAGAAAACGCACAACCTGTCAGATTCCACGCTGCGCTATCCTTGCCAAACAAAGGCCAGCATTCTTACATTCCTTTATCCTACCAGCATAACGCTTGCGTAATGCAAAACACCGCTTGCTTGGAATGACAACGTAAAACCACCCTGATCACGGGAGTAAAAATAGCCTACCTGACTGTTGGGAAAAAGGATATACACCTGCCATCCGGAAGCCACAAACTTCCACATTGCTTCTATTGACAAGGGTTGGCGGAAGAAATATAATTTTAAAAAGATAAAACTAGCTATGAGGGGCCATGGTCGCGAACGGATGCCGCCGGGCAACACACCCACGGGTGGCGGCTGGCATTGCCCGACCGGGCTTGACGGGAATGTGGTATAATGATGACGGGAGCCGGAAGGTTTGTTGTCCGTCTTCATGAATCCGGTCAGTAATATCTCTGAATGCATTCTATGTGCATTATATATATGTAGGAAATATTTTGACTTTGGTGCCCTGAAAAATCTGTCGTTGTTTCTGGCCATGATGGCGGGGGCACAAAAGAACCGCCCGTGTTTGATCGTTTTTCTCAGGCGGATATTACGGTACAGAATACGGAATTCAAAAGAATAAGCTTTGCCACCACTGAAAAATAAAATGATAGGGGGTCTTTTTCTTGGGCGGTGGAATCGCGCTTACATCAATATTGGCCTTTGGCTACATGAGTCTTGCTCTGATCATTGCTGCTTTTTTCCGCAGCCAGTTCAAATTTCTGCAGACATTATTTATTCCCAGTTCTATCATTGCCGGATTGCTATTGTTGTTGCTTGGACCGGGTATCATAGGTGTCATCAACTTGCCCGTGGGTGCTTACGCCGAGAATATGGTTTTTCATATGCTCGCCATAATTTTTATCATTCTGGGCCTGCGGGGGTTCAAGAAAAGTGATCGCGGGGGCGTGGCTGCGGGCACGATCATGATTACCAAGGTGATGGCCTTCCAGTTTTTTATCGGTATCATCTTTACCATCATCGTTGTCCTGCTCATCAATCCCCAGTTTTTCTCCGGTTTCAGTTCCCTGCTGATGCTCGGCTCGGGCTTTGATTCCGTCCTGGCACGTTACTTCGGTGGTTTCTGGCAGGAGGAACTATCTTTCCAGAGCGGAACCTTCATTGCGTATTCATTTGCGGTACTGGGCATAATCTTCGCTTATGTGCTGGGTATCGTCATGGTCAATATTGCCAGGATGAGGGGGCAGTTGCCCGCTTTTCCCGCTGACGACAATGTATCAGTCTTGACAGGTATTGTCCCGGAGAAAGAGGATAAAAAAGAGGCGGGAAAACTGACCACCGATGGGCAGTCCATCGAGACCTTTACCCTGCACCTTGCAGTTGTGGGAGGGGTCTTGCTTCTCACTTACGGACTCATGCGTGTGGTTGCCCAGTGGCTGATCACCGCATTTGATCCCGGTGTGGTAATTGTCGGGGAAGTATTCATGCATTTCAATTATCTGCTCGGTTTTCTTTTCGCCCTGGGTGTTCGCAAGCTGATGGATTTCTTCGTGATCGACCATGTCCTGGATGAGAAGGTGCTCAACCGCATCCTGGGGGTTGTTGTTGACTTCATGGTCGTGGCTGCCATTGTTTCCATTCCCTTGATAATATCCACTGTCAACATCTGGGCGATACTGATACTGGCGAC
Organism: Bacillota bacterium; assembly: GCA_012518215.1. Classification (NCBI taxonomy): domain Bacteria; kingdom Bacillati; phylum Bacillota; species Bacillota bacterium. Next base: position 1,185 of record JAAYSV010000005.1, on the reverse strand, counting down.
AGTCGGTGCTGTGTTGACGATGCTGGCGGTGATGTGGCTTTCCCGAGCCGTCTTCAAGAATGAAAGTGTCGAAAGGGATGTGGCTCTCTTCGGCTTTCTTTCCGGCAACATCTCCTCGAGTATCGCCTTGCTGAGAATCGTTGACCCCGAGCTGAAACATCCTGCGGTCCGGGAGATCACCTTCGCCAGCTTTCTTTCCTTTCTGGCTGCCATTCCCCTGCTCTTTCTTATCAACCTGCCTCTTATCGGCGAGGAAGTCATATATCTCCTCTATTCCCTGGGCCTGGCCGCTGCCTATATCGTGATCCTCTTTCTTGTCTGGATCTTCTTCTTCAGGCGTTGGTACCTTCAGCCTCCGGCGCCGACGCCCAAGGGAGGTGCTGACAGGGGCAGGGCTCTCCAGGGCAGCCGGCAGGTGGGAGTGGAAAAATAAGCAAGTAATGTTTCATGGCCTTGCTGAATGAAAGCAGACACCCCGCGGGGTGTCTGCTTTTTGGTTGGTCTCTCATTTCACCAATCAATTTCTTCCTATATATAGTGAATGGTTGCCATCGTCAAGCACAGCGCCTGCCTCTGCCCGAGATTCCTCGCGGCGCTATTTTTTTACCTCGGTGTTAGCGTTTCTACATCATTATTCTTTATGGCTTCATGTTGGTGTTCTTGTTAAACACCGCTTGCTCGGAATGACAGGGGGGGAGGGCGCCACACTCCTTCCCCGGTATTGTGCCATTCCGCACGACTGTTTTTATAGTACTGTCATTCTGAGGGAGCCCTGCTTTTGGGGCGACCGAAGAATCCCCTTCTCATGTACACCTTACCCTACTGCCAGAGAAAGAAAAGGTACAACCTGTCAGATTCCTCGCGGCGCTATGCTTGACAACAGAGGTTGGTATTCCTGCATTACCATTCCCCGAAACACAACGTCAGCGTACTCACAGAACACCGCTTGCTCGGAATGACAGGGGGGGGGGAGGGAGCCGCATATTTGCCGCGACCGAAGAATCCCCTTATCGAACACCCCTCAGTATCGGCATAAACTGGTTCCCGTTTTATCTTTCCCCCGTACCGATATGTTGGCGTCAGCGACATAGAGTGAATGGTTGCCATAGCCGGTGAAGGCGAGGAAGCGAAACGGGACTGCCGACGTGATGTCGGCAGCCGGATACTTCACAGGACGTGAAGATT
>JAAYSV010000004.1 GCA_012518215.1 Bacillota bacterium | reverse complement strand
CGTACGGATATGTTGGCGTCAGCGACATAGAGTGAATGGTTGCCATAGCCGGTGAAGGCGAGGAAGCGAAACGGGACTGCCGACGTGATGTGGACAGTGTATTACCTGTCAGATTCCACGCTGCGCTATTCTTACCAGAAAAAAGCATCATTTCAGCCAATACCATTGCCGAACTCAACGTCTGCGTAGCACAAAACACCGCTTGCTCGGAATGACAGGGGTGGGGAGGGCGCCGCAGGCGACCGAAGAATTCCCTTCTCACATCCCCTGCTGTAAGGGAAAAAGGAAATACAACCTGTCATTCTGAGGGAGCCCTGTTTTTCAGGGCGACCGAAGAATCCCCTCCTCGAACACACTTTACCACCGCCATAAACTGGTTCCCGTTTTAATCTCTTCCCCGTACGGATATGTTGGCGTCAGCGACATAGAGTGAATGGTTGCCATAGCCGGTGAAGGCGAGGAAGCGAAACGGGACTGCCGACGTGATGTGGACAGTGTATTACCTGTCAGATTCCCCGCTGCGCTATTCTTGCCAGCAAAAAGCATCATTTCAGCCAATACCATTGCCGAACTCAACGTCTGCGTAGCACGAAACACCGCTTGCTCGGAATGACAGGGGTGGGGAGGGCGCCGCAGGCGGCCGAATAATCCCCTCCTCGATCCCCCCTATTTTCACGTGACAGGCGTTAACATATCAGTATAAATGTGATATGGTTTTGGAAATGTGGAATTCCCGACCATTTATGCCCATCAAACGGAAGAATTTCCAGATTGAAAGATGGAGAAATAAACGGAACGGTCATTTCTGCAAATAATAAAAGGAGGATGAGGTTGGGATGGCAAAGCAGGATGGAGGGGGCCCTGCGTTCTGGCAATCATTCAAGGAATTCGTTGACCAGGGTAGCATTTTCGAAATAGCAATCGCCGTTATCATGGGTGGTGCATTCGGGAAAATAATATCTTCACTTGTCGATGATCTCCTGATGCCGATCATCGGCCTTCTCATGGGTGGAATCAATTTCACCTCATTGGAGCTGCGGGTGGGGGAAGCAGTGATAAATTACGGTACGTTTATACAGAGTATCACCGATTTTTTGGTGATTGCTTTCTCGTTATTTATCATGATCAGGATTCTGGTCAGGCTGAATATCAAAAAAGCCGAGGAATCCCCCGAACCCGAAGAGGTCAGCGTTTCCAGTGAGGAAAAATTACTTTCGGAGATCAGAGACTTGCTGAGGGAAGGAATGAAAAGTTGAAGTTTGGTACCGTTGAGCTTGAAGGCAAAAGCAAGCACGGAAGGCCTGGTTTCCCGGTACAGCCGTTGATCGGCAAGAAGCAAAGCCCGTTGGCGATCATAAAAATGTTTGTTTAAGGAGTTGATGGGCAGATGGACAACTTGAAACTCGGATACGGCCTGGATGACATCCCTCCATTCTGGGAGATGATCCTGCAAGGCCTTCAGTGGTTGGCTGTCATTATTCCCATCGCTATCATAGTGGGGAAAATTGTGGCCGATTTGCATTTTGATGCATCCGGTGCCAGGATCGTCTACATGCAGAAAATATTTTTTATTACCGGGGTGGCTTTTCTGCTCCAGTTGCTGTGGGGGCACCGCCTGCCGCTGATAATCGGCCCGGCAACCATACTTCTGGTAGGCATCGTTTCCAGTAGAGGAAGCGGAATAGATGCTATTTACACCGCGATGGCCATCGGGGGTTTGCTTCTTTTTGTTCTGAGTGCCACCGGGCTTTTTGCTTATCTGAAAAAACTTTTTACCCCCTCGGTGGTGGCAACCATTCTCATTCTTGTTGCTTTTACCCTTACCCCCATGATTCTGGATCTGAGCACCGCAGCTTCCGTGCCGGAACTTGTCCCGTTACATCTTTGTTTCGTTATTCTGTTTGTAATATCTATCTTTGTTGTGAACAGGATTGCAACCGGTTTCTGGAAATCTGCATTGATCATGTGGGCCATGATAGCCGGTACAATCATCTACTATTTGGTCTTTCCGCAGGATCCGGCACTGATAACCGGGGGGCATCATGCTTTTATCGGCGAGTTTTTCCATGATATGATTCTGACACCCAAATTTGAACCGGGGGTGATCATCTCCTTTCTGGTCTGTTTCATCGCTCTCTCGATCAATGACCTCGGCTCGATATATTCCCTTGGCGGCCTGCTCGAACCTGACAATATGCCCAAACGTGTTACACGGGGGCTTATGGCTACCGGGGCACTCAATACCCTGGCCGGTTTTCTGGGAGTTATCGGCCCGGTCAACTTCTCCTTGAGCCCCGGGGTGATCTTGTCTTCGAGATGTGGATCTCGTTTCACACTGATTCCACCTGCGGCGGCCCTCCTGGTTATCTCTTTTCTGCCATCGGCAATCGCCTTTCTGGGTAGAATTCCCTCGGCTGTGGTGGGGGGCATCATGATCTATATCATGTGCTCACAGATTGCGGCGGGGATGTCCATGGTTATCGCCGATGAAGATAAATTCAAGTTCGAAAATGGCCTGGCGATAGCTCTGCCCTTGATGCTAAGTATCATCGTATCCTACCTGCCGCAGAGCGTATTGAATGCCTTTTCACCCATTGCCAGGCCTATTGTAGGCAATGGGTTTGTTGTTGGCGTGGTGGCGGTACTGATCATGGAACATCTTGTCTTCAGGGACTGGGGGGGATGCAAACAGGGGAAAGGGGAGGAAAGATAATAAATTTTGGCCAAGGGCATCATCATCCCGGATAGATTGATCCTTCTGCGGGCATAAATATATCAGAAGGCGTGGAAGGCCAATGCCTTTCTGTTTTGAAATCCGAGAAAAAGGTGCTGAAATGATGGCCAGGTTTCTTCTTTACCTTGTTCTTTTCCTCCTGGTGGTGGGGACAATACTTGCTCCGGTAGAATATATCTTCAGACTCCCTTTGACTCCGGTTGACGATCTGAAGACGAACGATACATCATATATCATAAAAATCGACGGCCTGCGCTGGGCGAACGAGCCCGAACACATCAAATCGGCTGTGATAAGGATGGTTGACGAAAACAACAACGAATATTTTTGCAAGCGGACACTGATTTACCCGCAGTTGTTGCTTGATGCAAACGGTACGGAATACAACACTCCCCTGATTGTTATCGGCCGCCCCATAGAAGAAAGGTACACCTGCAAGGAAGATGGATCCGAATGGAAGTTGAATCTTGAAAGCTACGCCATTTACAGGAAAGATAACCCCCTATCATCGATACCCCTTTTCAGCAGACTTCTGTCCCGATAAAACAGATTTCGAGGAGGGATTCTTCAGGAACTGAAGCTCTCTTTGTGGGTATGCGAAAAGATAAAACCCAGGAAATAGCTTCTCCCCCAACTAAATAATATTACCCAGGGTTTCATCGACCACCTACGTTTTCTTATTCTTTTTTTATATGTTGGCATTGGCGACTGGGCCGTTCATGGGCCATGGCAAAAAAACGGTTCAGGGAGTTAGTGTGGTCAACCAGGGGATTCTTCGGCCGCCAGCGGCGGCCTCTGAATGGACAGATAATACACTGTCCACATCACGTCGGCAGTCCCGTTTCGCTTCCTCGTCTTCACCGGCTATGGCAACCATTCACTCTACGTCGCATACGCCAACATATCGGTACGGGGAAAAGATAAAAGCTAGGAACCAGTTTATGCCGAAAGTAAGGTGTGTACGAGGAGGGGATTCTTCGGTCGCCCTGAAAAGCGGGGCTCCCTCAGAATGACAGGTTGTACTTCCTTTTTCCCTTACAGCGGGGGGTGTGGGAAGGGGATTCTTTGGCCGCCAGCGGCGGCCTCTGAATTTTCACGCGTTACCCGCACCACGATAAACGAAAACTATTCCTTCCGGGTGCATATTTTTGCTGGAGTCCGTTTACTTCCATAGCAATGACAGGTAGACCACTTGTTGATAAAACACTGATCATTACAGGGCCTGACGGGGCGTACCGGGAGGGTAGAAGGGTTGAGGCAACGATGAATCTATAATAGAATGGAAACATGATATGAATTGGAGGTAAAAAAGTGAAACAAGCTGTTGACTGTATTCCATGCTATATCAAACAAGTGATCACGGCCATGCGCTCTTCGGGTGTCGAGGAGGAGAAACATAATGATGTGTTACGAGGCCTGTATCCTGTCCTGGCCGAACTTGATCCGGGAAAAAGCCCCGCAGAAAACGCCTCAATCCTTCTGTTCGAAGCATACCGGCTGATGGAGCGTGAAGATCCATTCAGAGATGATAAAACAGCTTCCAACAAACTGGCACGCACTTTCATTCCGGCGCTGGAAAAAGCGCTTGCGGAAAGTGATGATCCTTTGAGAACGGCCTTGAAAGGTTCTGTTGCCGGGAACACTATCGATATGGGAGCCAACCCGGACTATGATATCGACGAGAGCCTTGACCGCGAATTGAACCGCGAATTCAAGATCGACGACAGCGACATTTTCCGTCGGATGTTGAACAAAGATGGTACGCTGGTGGTCATCGGGGATAACAGCGGGGAGATTGTTTTTGATCATCTTCTTCTGACTTACCTGCGCAATTTGGTGGGCGATATTATCTATGTGGTCAAGGGAGGGCCGATCCTCAACGATGCCACGCTCGAGGATGCCAGGGAAACAGGGGTAGATCAAGTAGCCCGGGTGATCACCACGGGCAGCAATTATCTCGGTGTGGTTCCCGAACATACCAGTTCCGAAATGCAGGCAGCGGTTGCTTCAGCGGATGCGGTTATCGCCAAGGGGCAGGCCAATTACGAGACCCTGGAGGGGACTGATTTTGCCGGCAAGAAAACATTTTTTCTTCTGCAAGCCAAATGCCCGGTGATTGCAGCACATATGGGCGTGAACCTGGGTGATTCAGTCATGATTCTCAACAGGGTGGAATGATCTACTTTTCTTCTTTTTATTTTTTTTTGCCGGAGACAGGGACAATGTTTGCTTCTTTTTTCAACGTGTCAATATTTTTGATTTCAAAACGGTTCAGATGAAAGTTGATGATCCCTTCATCACGCATGCGGCCCATTTCTCGTGAAAGCGAAGGGCGCGACACATGAAGGTAATCCGCCAACTCCTGCCGAGTGAGGGGCAATTCAAAGATCGGCTTTCCATGTTTTTTGTATTGCTCCAACAGATAATTGCTGATCTTGACCCGCAGGCTTCTGATCATCAGGTAATTCATCTTCCGGTTCATGATCAGGGCACGGTTGGCAATGATTTTCAGGATATTGGTAATCAGCTGGCGGTGTTCCGAACATTGATTGGGGCAGCTGTTGATTATTTTATTGATAGATATAAACATTATCTGGCAAGGTTCCGAAGTAATGATTGTCGCTGGCCAGAACTGTTCAGATGAAAAGGCCGCGACTTCTCCAATGAGTTCACCCGTTCCGAATCGGGCAATCATCAGACGATTACCGTCATGATCTTCTTTAACCACGGCTATTTCTCCATGCAGGATCACGCCCACCCCCGGTAATTTTTCTCCTTCGATGCCGACAAAAAGATCCTTGTTCTCGTAGTGGCGTATCTGTGGCTGCAGGCAGTTCAGGATGGAAGTTTTCCCCGGAGTGTCGATATTCTCAAAAAGGGGACAATCATCAAGCGCGGCCAATTTTTCATGATTCACTGTATCATCCTTCCATGTATTCTTTTCCCCGTAAAAAAATAATATATTTCCACTTTTCCTCGCCAAAAAAATTTCCAGAAAGCGGGTTTGGTAACCATGGTTACCGACTCTGTGTTTTTATTTTAATATACTTGAAGGGCGGTGGCAAGGTTGGAGAAAAAAGGTATATCAGATCAGGGCATTTTTTGTCTTGATCGTGGATGTACCGAAAAAGATGGAAAGCCGGGGGGGGGCAGGGGTGAACGAGGCCGCCAGGAAAGCAGTGCAGGTGTTCTTCCTTCTCCTGTTTATTGTCCTGTTGTACATGGGACACATACAGATGTGGCTGGCCGTATTTGTTACGAGTGCAGCACTTGCAATGGTCTGGGGCCGCTTTTACTGCGGTTGGATCTGCCCTATCAATACGGTGACGGAGGCTGCAACCGGAAAAATAAAGAAGCCGGGGTTCAGAAATATTCCCATGCCTGCCTTGTTCAAAAGTCCGTTTTTCAGGTACACAATACTGCTCATTTTTATCGGTATGTTTGTATTTATCAAAGTCAGCGGCAAGGCATGGCCTGTTTTGCCGGTTATGTTTCTGATCGGGGTAGCGGTTTCCCTAATTTTTTCAGAGAAAATATGGCACCGTTATCTATGCCCTTTTGGCACAATTCTGAGTTTGACCGGCGGGAAAAGCCGACGATTTTTATCCATAGATGTTCATCGCTGTTCACGGTGCGGCATCTGTGCCGGAGTCTGTCCCGGCGAGGCGGTCCTTGATGCAGAAGAGGGGTATCGTGTTGAAAAAAAAGAATGCCTGCAGTGTGGTGAGTGTATCAGGAATTGTCCGAAGGAAGCGATCAGTTTTTAAAATGAGGAGGAACATCATCCCGTAAATTATTTTTTTCAAAACAGGGAGGGGAAAAAAATGATAAGAAAAATCGTTAAAATAGACGAAGAAAAGTGTGATGGTTGCGGTCTGTGTGTCGATGCATGCCATGAAGGCGCACTCCGCCTGGTGGATGGTAAAGCCAGGCTGGTCTCGGATTCATATTGCGATGGGCTGGGTGATTGCCTTCCCGAATGCCCGGTAGGGGCGATCACTCTTGAGGAACGGGAAGCGGCGCCTTTCGATGAGGAAGCGGTCAAGGAATTGCAAGCACGGAGAATGGAAGCCCGGCAGGAAACAGACGGGGGCCCACATTGCATGGAAGAAGGGGAAGAAGATGAATTTCTTCCATGTGGTTGCGTCGGCACCAAGGCCCGGGTTTTGAAAAAAGAGGACCTGCCGCAACAAAACGTTGCCGATTCACATCAGGCAGTGGAGAAGCGTATGGGTTCCCAGTTGCGCCAATGGCCATGCCAGATAAAATTGGTGCCGGTCAATGCGCCTTTTCTGAGCAATGCCCACCTGCTGATCGCTGCCGACTGTACAGCCTTTGCTTATGCCAATTTGCATGCCGATTTTATGCGCAACAGGATCACGCTGGTCGGCTGTCCCAAACTGGACGGCATCGACTATGCTGAAAAATTGACCGCCATTTTGAAAACACATGAAATAAAAAGCATCACTGTTTTGAAGATGGAAGTTCCTTGCTGTGAAGGCTTGCTCCGGTTTGTCAAGAAAGCGATGCTGGACAGCGGTGTCATGATTCCGTGGCAGGTTGTTACGATCAGTACCGGGGGAGAGATAGTGGAGTAAAAATTTAAGATTCGGCTTCCCGAACCAAAGATGCGTCAAGCATGAAGCAGCCCTTATCATGTGGCTGCTTCATGCTCGAGGCTGACAACATGGCTTGACTGCTTACTTATGGATTTTCATTACGGCTATTTCCAGGTTGACGGGAACCTGAATTTACTGGATATCAATTCGCCTTCCCTTCATTTTTGAAGGTTCCATCCTGGGAATGATGACGGACAGGATTCCTTCCTTGTATTCGGCCCGGGCTTGATCAGGTTTCACCTCGGCGGGCAGGGGGATGGCACGTGCGAAACTGCCGTAAAACCTTTCGCTTCGATACATATTTTCATCCTTGTAGCGTTCATCTTTCCTTGTTTGCCCGGAGAGGCGGATCGAATTCTCATCGATGAAAACATCAAGGTCATCCTTGGAAACACCGGGTATTTCAGCTTTGATGATCACCTCTTTTTCGGTCTGGTAAACATCAACGCGGGGTGAGGAGTGCCGGCCCAGGAAGGAAAAAGGTGAATTTTCCAGAAAGCTACTCATTTCCCTACCCAGATCCAGATCTCTGAAAGGGTTCCAGGGAACAAGATTCACAGGATCATCTCCTTTGTCCATTTTATTGAATAGCTTGCCCCTTTTTTGCCGGTTTAAACTTCAACAGTCGAGGTGTTTCCGCATATACCCGGGTTATCCGGGGTTGGTTGTGGCAGCAGATTCCTGTTGGGGGAATCCGTGGCGCAACACATTTACTTCATGAACATGACCGAACTGGCCTTGATCAAAGCCGTGGCCCGATCACCCACTTTGATCTGCATTTTTTCAAGGGAATGCCTGGTAATTATGCCTACGATCAGATTTCCACCGCCGATATCCAGTTGTACCTCTGCATTGACGGTGCCCGGGGTTACTTGCACGACACTGCCGGTCAATTTGTTTCTACCGCTGACCTGCATGGTAAACATCCCTCCTATCATTTTTGGGGTCGAGACTAGCTCAATGATCAATCCCCGCTTATATTTGTTTACTCTTAATTATCCCCGATCAATATTCGATTTATCAGGGGTGGTCATGTTTTAGACATAGGAAATAACCCAGGCGCTGCCGTTATTCTGCAGTATTTACCCTGTTGCCGGAACAAAAAGCACTACCTGTCATTCGGAAGGGAGGCGCTCACACCCCCCGCTGTAAGAAAAAAGGAAGTACAACCTGTCAGATTCCTCGCGGCGCTATTTTTTCACTCCGGTGTTACCATTTCTATATCACATTTATCTCTGTGGCTATATATCAGTGTTCTTGTTAAACAACGCTTGCTCGGAATGACAGGGGTGGGGAGGGAGCCGCAGCCGCCCGAAGAATCCCCTCCTCGTACACAGCTTACTTTCGGCATAAACTGGTTCCTGTTTTTTTCTTTTCCCCGTACGGATATGTTGGCGTAAGAGACATAAAGTG
>JAAYSV010000003.1 GCA_012518215.1 Bacillota bacterium | reverse complement strand
GGGAACACCTCCAATCTTCACGTCCTGTGAAGTATCCGGCTGCCGACATCACGTCGGCAGTCCCGTTTCGCTTCCTCGCCTTCACCGGCTATGGCAACCATTCACTCTATGTCGCTTACGCCAACATGTCGGTACGGGGAAAAGCAGGAACCAGTTTATGGAGGTGGTAAGGTGTGTACGAGGAGGGGATTCTTCGGTCGCGGCAAACAACAGCCGCTCCCTCAGAATGACAGGTAGTGCTTCTTTCTTTCTCCGGCAGTAGTGGAATTGACCGGGGGATTCATTCGCCTGTGGCGACCTCCCCCCCTGTCATCCCGAGCAAGCGGTGTTTCGTGCTACGCAGACGTTGAGTTCGGCAATGGTATTGGCTGATATGATGCTTTTTGCTGGTAAGAATAGCGCAGCGTGGAATCTGACAGGTAATACACTGTCCACATCACGTCGGCAGTCCCGTTTCGCTTCCTCGCCTTCACCGGCTATGGCAACCATTCACCCCTCGCTGACGCCAACATATCGGTACGGGGAAAAGCAGGAACCAGTTTGTGTCAATAGTAAGTGGTGTTCGAGGAGGGGATTCTTCGGTCGCGGCAAACAACAGCCGCTCCCTCAGAATGACAGGTAGTGCTTCTTTCTTTCTCCGGCAGTGGCGGGATTGGCCGGTGGATTCGGCCGCCTGCGGCGACCTCCCCACCCCTGTCATTCCGAGCAAGCGATCTATAACAAGAACGCTAACATAGAGCAATAGAGAAAATGACGTGGAAATGACAACACCGGAGTGAAGGAATAGCGCCGCGAGGAATCTCGGGTAAAAACAAGCGCTGTGCTATGCTATGGCAACCATTCACTCTACGTCGCTGACGCCAACATATCGGTACGGGGAAAAGCAGGAACCAGTTTATGGAGGTGGTAAGGTGTGTACGAGGAGGGGATTCTTCGGTCGCGGCAAACAACAGCCGCTCCCTCTGAAGGACATGTGGTATTTTTTATTTTACGCCATGTAATTTATCCTGTTTTAAAAATACACAAAAACTGGTTTTTATTGTATTTGCCAGGGGGCTCTGTTATAATGTATCTAAATTTTTAAAAGAAAGGCAGTGGATGGATGGCGGCCAAAGAAGATGGTGAATACACCGGAAAATATCCCGATATAGGTGCGATTCGTATTGCTGACGAGGTGGTTGCGGTCATTGCGGGGATGACGGCCATCGAGGTGCCGGGGGTAGCCGGGATGAGCAGCGGGATTGTGGGGGGTATTGCCGAAGCGCTGGGAAAGAAAAACCTCGCCAAAGGGATCAAGGTGGAGATGGGTGAGGATGAAGCCGTCATCAATATTTCGATCATCGTTGATTTTGGGGCCCGCATTCCCGATGTGGCCTGGGAAGTGCAGGACAATGTTAAAAATGCGGTCGAAAAGCTTACCGGCCTGAAGGTGTTGAAAGTAAACGTACATGTACAGGGAATTCTTTTCCCGTCAAAAAAAGCGGCTGCCGAGGAAAGGAACCCGGAAAGTTAAGCAGCGCAGGGGGTAATAAATGATGAAAATGTTGTCGCGGTTGTTACTTGCTATCATCGGTATATTGCTTATCATCGCCGGTTTTTTCTGTGTATCTTTGTATCTGAATATAAGTATTGTTGATCTGTCAGCGTCAGCTTTTTCTTACCTCGGCGGCCAGAACGAGGCTGGTTTATCGGGGTTGTTTCTGCTGTTATGCGGCATGGTTATCGTCGGTATGGTGGTACCGCGGGGATCCGAGGAAGAAAAGACGGATCGGCGTGCCGTCATGGTGCAGAACCCCAGCGGCGAGGTTGGTATCACTTACAGTGCTATTGAAAACATGGCTTTGCGGGTCTCCCGTGACATAGAGGGCATCCGCGATATTGAAGCCGGGGTGAATGACACGAAGCAGGGAACGATCATCAATCTGCGCATCAAGGTGCTGCCCGATCTGGAAATTCCCCAGATTTCGTCTGTCTTGCAGAACAGGGTCAAGGAGTATGTGGAGAGCATGACCGGCATTATGATCAGGGAGGTCCGGGTCTCGGTTGATAATATCGTCAAAGAAAAGGCTCCTTCCCGGTCAACTTGATGGGCGCCTTTCCGATGCAACCGGGTACATCCCCTGCAATCCATGAAAATGTGGATGATTCAGGTTGTTTGCGTGAAAGACATCCGGTTGCTGCCGGCAGGTGCCGGGATTTCAGGGGTGGCGGGTTGACAGGGGCCGATGGATTGGGGGTCTGTTGATTGAGCAGAAGATTGGCACGAGAAGCTGCATTCAAGGCATTGTTTCAGGTTGATGTGGGCCGGGCGCAACCCGGCGCGGCCATGAAATATGCACTGGACGGATTGCTTCTGTCCCCGGAGGAGATCGACTTTGCCGGGGACCTGTTCAGTGGTACCCTGAAAAATAAAAATGAGATCGATGCCCATATCACTTCCTGCCTGGTGAACTGGACACTGGAACGTATTGCTTCGGTGGACCGCAGCCTGCTGCGCATGGCCGTTTACGAGATAATATACCGTTCCGATATCCCTGCATCCGTTTCCATAGACGAGGCCCTGGAACTGACGCACAAATATGGTGAACAGGCCTCGGTTGCTTTTTTGAATGGTGTCCTGGACAGGATTGCCTCGAAATTTCAATCTTCAAGCAAGAATACATGAATATAGGTCAAATTTGACGAGATTTTTCCATGCTATCAGCACTTGCGATTATTTTCATTACAACTTTATTTCATCCGGGTTGGAAAGAAATTGTTTCTTTTTGGTCTGATTCGCATGATTTGGGGTATAATGAATGATGTTATATCTTGAGGAGGTGACGTCCATACATGCTGCAAAAGTACGAAACTGTGAGGGCAAAGTCCCTGGAAAAAATAAAGCAGAGGAACGCCCATGACAGGGTGCAGATACTGGTGGGGACGGCGACATGCGGATTGGCTTCCGGAGCGCAGGAGGTAATAGAAGCATTCAGGGAGACGCTGGACGAGCAGGGAATCGATGCTGATATCCGGCCAGTGGGATGTGCCGGCCTCTGCCACTCCGAGGTCCTGGTTGATATCATCCGGCCGGGATGCCCGCGTATAAGGTATGGCCATGTCACCCCCGAGAAAGCAAACGATCTGGTCAAGGATTATCTGGTAGGGGGTAATCCAAGACCCGATCTTGCTCTGGGGAAAATAGATGGTGAAGGAGATTTCAGGGACATTCCCGATTTCAATGATGATCCTGCACAGGCTGAACAGCAGAAGGTGATCCTGAAAAATTGCGGCGATATCAACCCCGAGGATATCGATGAATACATTGCCGGGGACGGATACCATGCCCTGGCCATTGCCCTGGAAAGCAAACCTGAAGATATCATTGCCAGGATCACCGCTTCCGGGCTGAGAGGGCGCGGCGGCGCCGGTTTTCCTGTCGGCAGGAAATGGGATTCCTGCCTCAAGCTTGCAGGACCCAAATATGTGATCTGCAATGCCGATGAAGGTGATCCGGGGGCATTCATGGACAGATCTGTACTGGAGGGCGATCCTCATGCTGTCCTGGAAGGGATGGCCATCGCTGCTTGTACAATCGGGGCTGATACGGGATATTTATATGTGCGCGCAGAATATCCGTTGGCGGTTTCCCGTCTGCGGAAAGCAATATCGCAGGCCCGCGAAAGAAATTTGCTCGGGGATGATATCCTGGGTAGCGGCTTCAACTTTGATCTGAAGATATTCCAGGGTGCCGGGGCTTTTGTATGCGGTGAATCGACGGCGCTGGTCATGTCCATAGAGGGGGGGCGGGGTATGCCCAAGCCCTTACCGCGTCCACGCACGACCGAGGTCGGCCTGCATGATCGGCCGACGCTATTGAACAATGTCAAAACCTTCGCTTTCGTTCCCCGTATCCTTCTGAATGGTACTGCCTGGTTTAACAGCATCGGTTCAGAAAACAGCAAGGGGACGGCTGTTTTTGCCCTGACTGGCAAGATCAGGCGTAGCGGACTGGTTGAAGTGCCCATGGGTATCGCCCTGCGGAAGATCATTTACGAGATTGGCGGCGGAATCGTTGATGGCAAGAAATTCAAAGCGGTTCAGATCGGCGGCCCCTCGGGTGGATGTCTCCCCGAACGTCTGCTTGATCTTCCCGTGGACTTTGATTCCCTGCTGGATGCCGGGGCGATGATGGGTTCCGGCGGTATGGTTGTCCTTGATGAAGACAGTTGTATGGTTGATGTGGCCCGTTACTTTTTGGGTTTTACGGTATATGAATCCTGCGGGCAATGCGTCCCCTGCCGGGAAGGCACAAAACAGATGCTCCGCATTCTGACCGACATCTGCGCCGGAAGGGGCAAAGAGGGGGATATCGAGCTTCTTGAACTTCTGGCTGAAACGATCACCCGCACTTCAATCTGCGGTCTGGGCAAGACGGCTTCCAACCCCGTACTGAGCACGATCAAATATTTTCGTGATGAATATGAGGCGCATATCAGGGAGAAGCGATGCCCGGCACTTGTCTGCAAGGATCTGATCACCTACCATATCAATGAAGAAAAGTGCCGGGGGTGCGGGATCTGCCTGCGGGCTTGCCCGGTGGGGGCAATCAGCGGCGAAAAAAAGGAACCGCATGCAATAGACACTGATTTATGCACCCGATGCGGGATCTGCATGGATGTCTGCCCTGACAAATTCAGCGCCGTGGAAATTATCTCGGGGAGATAAAGCAAAGGGGCGGGGAGCTGTCCTGCGGGCAATGAAGCCCACGTGAATACCACTTACCTTGCTATTGGGGGCAGTGCTGCACGACACCACCCACCATCGCCATCATCAAGAGTAGTGCTTGCCAGTACCCGAGATTCCTCGCTGCGCTGTGCTTACCAACAGCGTTGGCGTTTTGGCATTTCTTTTCCCACCAGGCATAAGGCTAGAAAATTCCTAAAAAACCGCTTGCCTGGAACAACAGGGATGGGGAGAAAGCCGGAGGCGACCAAAGAATCCCGGGACAGGCCTGCTCAGTACCTCATCAACACCTGCACGGCTTCGGGCTCCACACCCACCACGCCGGAAGCGGCATCAACAACAAGAGCAGTCTCTATTTCGCTCATTCCTTCGCTTCTGACCATTACCGTAGCCCTGCCGTCACGGTAAAAAAAGAGCGCATCATCAAACCCCTGAGCCTTGACCATGTTTTCCAGCAGCAGTTCCTTCTCCATCAGCTCCGCAAGGGCAAGCAATCTTTCTTCCGCCTCACGACGTGAATTTTCACTGGCCTTGACATTGTTGATCAATTCTTCCAGCAGCTCTTTTTCCTGTGCCCGCACCCTGCCCCGCTCCATGCGATATTCGGCAAAAAAGGCGGCGGTATCATCGATCTCCGGATCAACATTCTCCTCCAATTTTGAAAGCAGATCCATATCCTCCTTCTCAACCTCTTTCTCCTGCTCGCCCCCGATAACTTCAATGTTTTTCATCTCCAGATGCAGTCCGGAAACCACAACATAGGTGATTCCGGCCAGAACTATCAGGGCGACGATCCATAGGGCTTTTTTCAAGGTTATCAACTCCTTGGGGTAATGGTTTTGTTACGATCCTTTCCGGGACGGGACAGGCCCGGCCACTTAATTGATATGCACCCACATGCCTGAATTATTCAAAAACCTTCTATCCGGAAATGGTCAATCATGCGGTAGAACCACGATTCGATGTGACGGCAACCCCAACAAGGAGCTCATGGCCTCGGTTACCTGGGCCTTCAGGCGCGTATCCTCCACCCCCCGGGCCACGACCAGCGCCCCCCGATATTGTTCCTTCCGTTCAAGTATCACCAGCGGCCTCTCCCCACCTCCCGCCTCTTGCAAGATAACATAATCATCCTTCCAATTTTTTTCGCTGATTTCACGCGATCCGCCATCGCTGTCCTCTTCGCTGGTCTCACGTTCGGAACCTTCGCGATAATCTGCAAGGACCAACTCCGGCCCCGATTCCATGGTCAGAAAGACAGCAGCATGGCTGATCCCTTCTATTTTGTTGAGAATATTGGCTATCTCCCGCTCGATCCCAACCCCACCCGGCCCCGGGACAGCAGCCGCTTCGCGGGTCCGGCTCTCCGAAGAAGTTTTTCCGGTTCCATGCGAAGATTTGAAGAAAGAACCAAAAAGTAAAATGCCGATACCGACGACCAGAAGGATAAGCAGCCCTCTGTTCAATTTCTTTTTCATCCCGTCACCCTCGATAAAAAAAGCTGCCCGGATCCGCTGACCGATGTTCATCGCGTTCACCCCTCTCCGTGATCAAAGATCGAAAATCAGATCGAAAGCTACCCGTCGTTCCGGTCAGTTGTCACGATCTCCACCTTTGCCGGCGAGATTTGCAACAAATCGGCGATGCGTTTCTGCAAAGGTTGCAGTGTGACAACGGCCGCATCGTCGTCGGCCGGTTCCGCGGAAACAACGTCTTCTTCTGGCCCTCCACCGATAATGACAGGCGGTATCGCCTCGATCCTGATCCCGCCATTCACATCTTCCACCCGTCCATCATCGGCGCCCGGCACGGTCAAAAAAACCTTGACCAGGCTGATATTTTCAAACTGTTCGAAAATGTTCTGGGGCTGGCGGTGGGGCCATCTTTCCTTCGCCGCATTTTGATCAAAGACAATTTCCAGATCGGCCAATTCCCAGCCCTCCCAATCGGCAACCTGTTCTCTCAGGTAATCGCACAGCATCTTCTGACATTCACGCACCGCTATCCGCCTGTTCTCCTCCAGCAGAAGCTGCCCCTGCTCGGCCACTGCTTCCACCTCGTTGTCGGCTACATTCCATTTCGCCGATGCAAAAACATCGCTGAAATCCCGGCCGAGAAACCCGGATATGGCCTTGATAACCATGAGCAGGATGAGCAGGCCGATCACCATTCTCAGGTAACGGCGATAATCGTCCTCCGGAACAAGCATGTCAAGGACGATGCCGACCATGGCGATAAGGACCAGCGTTCTGACCAGATCTCCCATTATTTCCAGCATGAATTCCGCCCTCACTCCATCCCGCCGGACAATGCCCGCCCCGGCAAGATGATTTGCCACGCCCACATGCCACCGTCATGTCCCGGCTTATCTCATCACGATGCTCAGATTGCCGGCGGCAACGATGACCACAACCGCGATGAAAAAAACCAGTGTGGCCCCGGCCAGCGAGGCGATGACGAGCATCAGGCCATCGCCCATGGCGTTCAGACAGTCACCCAGGTTCGATTCCCCGACGATCTGCACCATTACCGCCGCCATCCGATAAATAAAAAAAAGAACAAACATTTTCAGGAGAGGGAACAGGGCCAGCATGATCAGGATGATGATGCCCGACAGGGCAGCGCTGTTCTTGAAAAGAAGCGTTGTCCCCACCACTGTCTCGGCAGCATCGGAAAGGACCTTGCCGATGACCGGAATGAACGTGCTGCTAAGGTATTTGGCCGTTTTGAGCGTGACGGCATCGCCCACCATACCGGTCAACCCCTTCACACATACAAGGGTGATAAATAGAACCAATATCAATCCCAGAGCCCAGGAACAGATATCGCGAAAAAATTTGGCCAGCCCATCCACCCTCAACCGGGGCGAAATGGTGTGCACCAGTGCCAGAACGGTGCTGAAAAATATCAACGGGAAGACAAAATTTCTGATCGCCGCACTGAAAAAGTTGACGCCGAATATCACCGCCGGCTGGAAAAGTTTCGCTGCCGAAAAACTTCCCAGGGAGGAGAGCAGAACAATCAGCACCGGAACCAGGGAGAGGATGAAATCAACCATATTGTTGACCGTATCTCTGGCCAGCTCCATCGCCGCCATGAAACCGGGCAAGATCAGTGCAATCAACACCAGCAGGATTACCCCTCTGGTTACCCAGGCCACGTTTCTGCTCTCAAAGGCAGTTTCAAGATTTTTGAGAAAAGCAGCGCCGACAGCCAGAACCAGCAGTTTGCCCAAAAATTGGACATTCAGCAAAACCTCCTTGAACAGAAAACGCATCAGGCCGCCGGGGATCTCACGCAGATCAGGCCCGCCGCCCCCGGGTTTGAACCATGCAAGAGCATCGTACCAGTGGATTTCCGGAAAATATTCCCCTGCCTCCTGTTCCACCTCCCTCCAGTAATCTCCCATGAATTCAAGGTCGACAACCCCGGCGCGTTCTTCCATTTCCCCGCCGATCTCCTCCTGTGCCCGGGTGCGCAAGGGGAAAAATACCAGGGCCGCAATAACGAGAACCATGAAGCCGATCAGCAAGAATGACCGCAAGCGGTTTTCCCTCTCGTGATGCACCCGGCAAAACCTCCTTTCCTTGAGAAAAATAGTTTCCGCCGGTCATCGCACCGCTGCCGTCCCCTTTGCCGGCTTCAGGAACCTAGGGCACCAGCAACATGATACTTTCAATTACCGCCAGCACGATGGGGATAGCGATAACCAGAATGATCACCTTGGCGGCAAAATCTATCTTGGAAGCGATGCTCGCGGCACCGGCATCGCGGCAAACCTGGGCGCCAAATTCGGCGATAAAGGCAATGCCTATGATCCGCAGCAGCGACTGAAGATAGATGAGATTCATCCCCGCCCCCACCGAAATATCGGTGATAACCTGGACAATGGAAGCTACCTGCATGATGACGAGCAAGATAATGATCAGGCTTCCGGCTATGGCAACCTGGATGGCTATTTCCGGCCGGTATTCCCTGATGATGACAACCAGAACCATGGTCAGCAGGCCCAACCCGACTACTTGTACTATTTCCATGATCTTTCACACTCTCAGAAAAGGTTGAATATGGTCTTCATCGTCTGAAAAAGCTCGTTGATCAGTTGCAGAACCATGAGCAAAACGATGACCACTCCCACCAGGGTCAACATCTGAGCCTGTTCCTGTTTCTCGGCCTGCTTCAGGACAATGTTCAAAACGGAGATGAAAATCCCGATACCCGCTATCCTGAACAACAGATCAATATTGACTCCTCCCATGTTTCCCCTCCTCGAAAGAGATCCCGTTCCCACCTTAAAT
Organism: Bacillota bacterium; assembly: GCA_012518215.1. Classification (NCBI taxonomy): domain Bacteria; kingdom Bacillati; phylum Bacillota; species Bacillota bacterium. Next base: position 56,793 of record JAAYSV010000003.1, on the reverse strand, counting down.
AAAAATGATCACCAGCATCAATCCACCCAGCAGGCCCAGGTAACGCCACATTCGCTCGTTGCGCTGACGTTTTTCATGTGCATCTTGCAAGGCATCTTCCAGGAGGCTGAGGACCAAACCGATCTGCTTGATCTGCCCCTCCCTGTCCACCATCCCCAGCGAAGCCCCCAGCTGCCCGATGATGCGCCGATCATCCTGACTGATGGACAGACGGGGAAAAGTATCACTGACAGCTTCCCGCCATGCTTCCCCGGCGCTGACGTCTCCCCCGGCAAGAATCCGTTCTGCTGCCTCCTCGAAAATATTCCCCACCGCCCCGCCGATCCGCGCACTGATATTTTTGAAGGCGGCCGGCAGCGGCGTGCCCGTATATGAAATCTCGGCCGAGAGCAGATTGAACGCCTGGCGAAATTGTTGCAACTGTTGCAGGTGCACGGTAAAGCTTCTCGCCTTGAATTCGCCCCAAAGGTAGCATGCCGACACAACGCACAGCGCGCCACACAGTTTGAAGATCCATCCGCTCATTGCCTGAAAACCACCCTGTCCGTAACCGGATCAATGATTTTCTCCACCGTTCCCACACCACAACTTCTTCCCAGGACCACGATGCGGCGAAAAACACCCTGCCCGAGCATCCGCTGCAGGCTTGGCCGCCTTGAAAGTTCCCCGGGATGAGCCGCATGGGCGGAGGTAATCACCGTTATACCGGCATTGATAACTTCCTCGATTGCTTCCGCGTCCTCTTCCCGTCCGATTTCATCGGTGATGATTATTTCCGGAGACATGGACCGCAGCAGTAACATCATTCCCTCGGCTTTCGGAGCGCTGTCAAGGACATCGGTTCTGGCCCCCACATCCATCTGAGGGACCCCCTCGTAACATCCCGCAATTTCTGAACGTTCATCCACCAGCCCGATCTTGTACCCCGTCAGGCCTTTTTCCGGCAAGCCGCTGCTCAAACAGCGGGCCAGATCGCGCAACAAGGTGGTCTTCCCCCCTTGCGGAGGGGAGATGATCAATGTATGATGTACCGCGGCCCTGCCATCCGCCCCCGCCTGTCCGTAACTTTTCCCGCTTCCCCGTGCCATGGAGTCGGCAGGCACCCTGTCCATCAGAAAGGGGATCACCTTCATACCCACCCCCCTGATCTGCCGGGCAATACGGAAATTGAGGCTCCCTATATAGTGAAGAAATTTGATCTGTCCCCGTTCCATCACCGCCTGTCCGCATAGCCCGATACGGTGGCCTCCCGGAACGGTCAGGTAGCCCCGCCGTAGCTCCTCCTCGAAAGCATATAGCGAACACTTGCTGATCAACTGCAGCGTCTTCTCCATGTCGCTGCGGCTGACAATGTAAGCTTTTTCGGCTTCGTCGGGGGAAACTGCCCGGCCGCTCTTTTCCAGCAAGGCCTCCCCCCCGCTCCAGTTCAAAGCCAGCGGCCGCCTCTCACGCAGGCGGATTTCCTCAACCCTGTTCCACAGGATCGGCTCCACTCCGGCAAGGAGATCCCGCAAGGAAGGTGACAGCAGCGGAATAAGCTGCTCGGCAACCACTTTTCGGAACATCTTCTGCCTCACTCTTTTTTTCATAAATATTCTATCCAGCTGCCATTTATGCTTTGGAAGAAAGCAGAAAAGAAAGGATCATGTAGAATTGAAACGAAGGAAGCGGGTGTGCATTTCACCCCCGCGGATGCAGATACAAAATAATGCCCGCCACAAGAAAAGGACAGCGGCCAATTCCATTCCCGGCAGCGGAAGAAGCCCGATGGGCTGATTTTTTTCGCCATTATTCCCGCCAGTTTGCCGGCAGCCGCCCGCTGAACGAAAACAAAGGGCCATGGGCCACATGCAGATCAGGATAACAGAATCCCCCGCAAACGGGGGATTCCGGTCATGGGAACATGCAATATGCTTGACTTCATGATGTCAGTGATTCCATTTATTCGTTTTCATCGATTATTTCTTCATCAAAAGTGATCTCCCCATTTTCCTCCTCATCAAAGTCATCATCCCACTCGTTGATAAGAACAACTTCCCCGCAATTGGGGCATAATATTTCAAGATCATCTTCTTCATCGAGGACATCGTCATGGACAAAAATCATCTCACCGCAGTTGGGGCACTCGAAATGAAACCCGTCCGACAGGACCTCATCGGTGTATTCATCATCTTCTTCATAATAATCATCTTCCAGTTCCATGAGGTCTTCGTCAACAGCCTCCAGGTAATCCACCAGATCATCGTACCCCGCTTCCAGATCCAGCAATTTGTCGGAGATCTGTTCCAGGGCATCGGCGATATGAACCATGACGCGCCCCTCTTTTTTGGACTCATCAAGCCCCAGACCATCAATCAAACCCCGGATGTAACCCACCTTTGTCTTTATTTCATGCATTTGGACCTTCCTCCCATCTTGGAATGATATCGGCACCCGACAGGCACAGCACAACTATATTATTTCACCAAAATGACTACATATACTGACAGCATCCTTTACCCCGGCAGACTTCTTCTGCCTTCCGGCAACCGTCTGTCTTAAGTATGATAACAGAACCGGTAACGATAATCAATATGATGGAAAAAAACGTAACAAACTGGCAAGCAGCCCGTCAGAAATCAGGCCCGCTCCAGATAATTACCCGTACGTGTGTCGATTCTTAAAATATCGCCCTCATTGATGAAAAAAGGCACCTGCACCACCAGGCCTGTCTCCAGCGTGGCCGGCTTGCTTCCTCCGGAAGCGGTGTCACCCCGGACCCCCGGGTCGGTCTTGACAACCTTGAGTTCCACGGTTGTGGCCACTTCCACCTCGATGACCTCCTCGCCGTAAATGACCAGGAAGATGTTATCGTTCTCCTTGATGTACATCGTCTTCTCGCCGATCTGCTCCGCGTTGATGGAGATCTGTTCGTATGTCTCCGTGTCCATCACATAATAGTCATCGCCATCCCGGTAGAGAAATTGCATTTCCTTGCGCTCCAGATGAGCCCTGCTTACCTTCTCGCCAGCACGAAAAGTCTTCTCTGTCGTCGCCCCGGTGCGTAAATTTCTCAACTTGGAGCGTACAAACGCGGCCCCCTTCCCCGGCTTGACATGTTGAAATTCGATCACGGTATAGATCTCCCCATCGATATCGATGGAAAGGCCGGTATGAAAATCATTGGTGGAAATCATCGTCAGCTTCACTCCTTGCTTCAATTATTCTGTACAAAATCACATCAATTATATCTGCAATGTCAGATTGCGGGAACTATGCGTCAGGGTCTCGGCTCCCTCCCCGGTCACCAGCACCATATCCTCGATGCGGGCCCCTCCCCAACCGCCAATATATATTCCCGGCTCTATGGTTATGACCATGCCGGGAGCCAGTATCTCCTTCCCTTTTGTGGATAACGTGGGCTGCTCGTGCGGCTCCAGCCCCACACCGTGCCCCAGCCCGTGGCCAAAGTACTGGCCGTAACCGGCCCGGGTGATCATCTCCCGCGCCAGCCGATCAACCTCCTGCCCCGTTACCCCTTGCCTCACACCTTCCATCGCTGCCCGCTGCGCTTCCAGCAACAGGTTCCAGATCTCTTCATGTTTCTTTCCGGGGGTACCCAGATAAAACGTTCGTGTCATGTCGGAGGCATAGCCGTTCAGTTTGACGCCAAAATCGATGGTCACAAGTTCGTCCGCCGCCAGCTTTTTGTCCGTGGCCCTCCCGTGGGGCCATGCGCTGCGGCGACCGGAGGCGACGATGAAATCAAAGGCCGGGCCCGACCCACCCTTCTTCCTCAGGACATATTCAAGCTCCAGGGCCAGATCCTTCTCCCTGATCCCCGGCCGGATCAGGGGAACGATTTCTTCAAGAGCCTCGTCCGTTATGCGTGCGGCCTCCCTGATGATAGCAATCTCGACCTCATCCTTCACCGCCCGAAGTTCTTCAACAAGCTGTTGCTGCGCTTTGAGGGGAACGTTGACTCTTTCTTTCAACCAGCAGTATTCCTTGTAGGTGATCCGCTCGCTCTCCACCCCCAGGTCGCTCCACCCCTCGTCCTCGATCAGCGCGGCTACAACCTCGCTGAAGTGTTTATCAAGGGTGACCAGCTCCATATGCGGCGCCTGGATTCCTGCCTGCTCGAGGTAACGGAAGTCGGTCAACAGAAATGAACTGTCTGCACTGATCAGCAGATAGCCCCTGGAACCTTCAAACCCGCTCAGATAAAAACAGTTGGCCGGGGATGAGATCAGGAAAGCGTCAAGCTGCAGGTGGGCCATTTGCTCTCTCAATCGTTCTATACGCAATTTGTAGTTGGGCTTTTTGATCTTTCTCCCCCCTCGGAACAATGCCCGGTAGATCCCCGCGTGGTCAAATCAGGGCACTCAGGGCCCGCAGGCCCATGAGATAGCTCTCCTTTCCGAAGCCGCTGATCACACCATTGGCCGCCGGGGAGACGACCGATCTGCTGCGGAAAGATTCTCGCCCGTAAATGTTGGAAAGGTGAACCTCCACCACGGGAAGGTCCACCGCCTTCAGTGCATCATGCAACCCTATGCTGTAATGGCTCAGTGCTGCCGGGTTGATAAGGATCCCCCTGGCCTCCGTCGCCGCCCCCTGGATGAGATCGATCAATTCCCCCTCATGGTTGGACTGATGGATGGAAAGAACCACGCCTATCTCTGCCGCCAACTTGTTGAGCGACGCGTTTATCTCTTCCAGAGTCACGCGGCCGTAGATTTCAGGTTCGCGCCTACCCAGCAGATTGAGGTTGGGCCCGTGCAAAACCATGATCCTGTTCAATCTGTGCACCCTCCTGTTTCTATGAATTATGTTATTCCGGGAAATCGATCTCCAGCGCTGCACATATCTCCCGGGCAGACTCCCCGGGCGTCTTCCCATCGGTCAAAATGGTCACGGTGGCAAGGTTCATGTACAGAGGCTCGCGCCGGGACAGCAGTTCCTCGATGCGCTCCCGGGGATCATCCACATCAAGAAGCGGCCGTTCCGGTCCATCTCCCGCCCCGTATATTCGCCGATATATCTCCTCCGGCGTGGCACGCAGGAGAACAACCGGCCCCCGCGCCTGTAGAAGGCGGCGGTTTCTTTCCAGCAGGATAGCCCCGCCGCCGGTTGCAATGACCAGTTCGCCGCGCGGGTAACGCTCCAATTCCTCGATGGCCCTGGTCTCCAGACGGCGGAAATGATTTTCTCCGTCCTCGGCAAAGAGGGCAGCTATCGTTTTCCGGGCAACACGTTCCACCTCGGTATCTGTATCCAAAAAAGTGCGACCCATCAGATCGGCGAGGCTTTTTCCAACCGCACTCTTTCCCGTTCCCATAAAACCTGTCAATATGATGTCCCTGTTGGCAATGATCATATTCATGTACCTCTCCATGGGTAAAATGTTCCGGTCCTTATTTTATTTATTCTGGAAAGATATGCTTTTTCCTCTACCAATTTTCGGGAGGATCTTCCGAAATGCGGATCCTCCCCGTGGAGAGGAAAACGATGATGTAAAGACAGCTGCCGCGTTCATCTTCCAGGGCAACGGTCCCGGCACGATTGGGAGCGCCCCGTCGATTGAAAGAGAGCAGGCGGTAGGCGCCCGGTTCGGTGATGGGGAAATTGTTGGCGCAGATTTTGATCCCCTCCGGCAACCTCTTTGTTGTATTTTCTCCCGGTATGCAGATCGTATATCGGTTCTGCGTCCCCGTGGAAAATTCCATGCGGCAGGTCTTTCCGTGGGCGATAGCCGCCTGCTGAACCATGGTCATATCTGCAACCAGAAGGCGCGCCGCCCGATCCAATTCCCGCTGCCCATGTGACTGTCCGGGCGAGGGAAGAACGATCAGGCCAACCAGCCCGATGATGAAAACCACGATGAGAAGTTCCACCAGGGTGAAACCGCCGTCATTTTCGCACTGCAACTGCGGGGAATGATCATGGCCCGTGTTCATCGTCATCCGCCTCCGTTGAGGATGATTGTTCCGGTAGCGAGGCAACCAGGGAGAAGAGCACCTGCAAGCGAGGACGGGAATCCGAAAAAGCCCCCTCGCCCCTCTCAACCCCATCCGGAGGTTGGCCGCCCCGAAGAGATATATTCCGGACAAGGGACAGATAGGGAAAATCTTCGATCTCTTTCAGCAGCTCAAGCAAGGTCATTTCCAACGCCGCGGTGGCAGACAATTCAACATCATAGGAGTCAAAACTTCCCGCGCCCTTACCTTCCGAAAAAGTAATTTTTACCCGGGAAACAGTGATGTCGGAAGAGGAGAGAGTCCTGTCAAAACGGGAAAAAAGGTCAGAAAGGTTGTCCTCATCCGCAATCCTGGCTGAAAGATTTGCCAGTTTCTCGCTGTTCTCGGCATGCCGTCTTTCGATTTCCTCCGCATCCGGAAGGCGGCACTCGAGTTCAAGACGCCGCTCTTCCAGCAAGGACTCCTCGGCAAGAAGTTCCTTCAGGTCAACGACCAGCGGCCGGAAGAACCATGCTCCGACAATCAGTATCAGCACGGTGCCCGCGATAAAAACCAGGGTGGCCACTTTCCCGCCCGGCCGGAGAATCGGCATCAACGCCCCCTGCCCCCCCCCTCACCCATTTCGCAAGACAATCTGAACCTGTATACATCCGAAGTTTCCTCATCCGGATAAATAAACAGGCGCTGTTCCCCGCCTCCCCCGGCCCCGTGCCCCGCATTTTCAAGCCGAAGATCATGCAGGCAGGGCAACTGTTCCTGTAGCAAATTTATCAATTCAGCCACCGCCTCCAGGGAGGGAGCGCGCCCCTCGATGATCATTCTTTCCCCCTCGGTCACGGTAAACAGGTCAACTTCCGTTATCCCGGAAGCCGTAGCGTGGATATCTTCAAACAGTTTGCTCCAGCCGGTTTTCTTCCCGTTCAATTCTTCAATGAAAGCTAGCTCCGCCATGTTTTTTTCTATTTCCATCTCGGCCATGATCAGCGGCTCGGCCTTCTGAAACAGCTTTTCATTCTCCGCCGCGGCAGCAGACGTCCTTTCCGCCAGTTCCACCCGGTACAACGAGAGATAATGATATATAGCGACCATGAGCAACAGGAGCAGAAGCAAAGAAGTTGCCACCGGGAGAAAACGTTTCCATCCGGTCGGCGCTGGCAACACTCCTTTTGCCAGATCAATATCCTTTTTCATCTACCCACCCCCTGAGAGCCAGGCCACCGGCCACGCCGAACAGATGGTCATCCCCGCCGGAGAAACCGGATTCATGCAACAGGCCGCCATCCTTGCGAAAGGTGAAAACGGTCGGCGAAGGTATCCTTTCATCACCAACAAAGGAAGCGCGGGCCCTGACCGCACCGCCGCCAAATAGCAACAACTCCCCGATCTTGCCATCGTCCCTCTCCGGCATCCGGTAATGATAATACTCCAGGGCATGATAAACCCGCGCCGCCAGGCTGCCGGGCGGTTCTTCCCCAACGCCATAGGGCATGCCCCCTTCCGCCACTTTCTCCACCGTGGCGCTGCGGCAATCAGTAACGGGGGCATGCATATCCCGCGCCCCGATTTTCAATATCCGTGAATAAAGATAGCAGCCGTTCTCCATCATGACCAGCATGCTCTTCTCTCCGCCAATATCAAGCAGCAACTTCCTGCCCTTTCCGTTGGCATTGAAGAAACGAACAGCCCGGCAGAGGGCCAGCGGTTCGATCTCCACGCCGACAGGATTGAAACCCGCATCCCTGACCGCACCGAGGTAGCCATCCACGATCTCCCGGGGCACGGAAATGATCCTGGTCTCGATGATGCGCTTACCATCCAACTTTTTTTTCCCCGTCACGATGTAATCGGTGGTCATCGCCGCGGGGTTTGGATGATATTTCAATGCCTCCCAGCGCACCGCGGCGGGGATTTCCGCCGCGGGCATTGCCGGCAAGGTGAAGGAACGGACAATGACCGTATCATTCCCGATACAGAGAAATGAGTCCCTTCTTTTCAATCTCATCTCCGCAAAGATCTGCCGCAACTGATGTCGGAGAGCAACGCCGTCGGCAACCCGCCCATGAACGATGACACCTTCCTTCAGGGGAAAAACACCCCGCCGATGAACCGCGATGCGTCCCCTCTCCAGGCGGAATTGGATCAATTTTATCTGCACCGTCCCCAGGTCCAGGCCCACGGGAGAAAAATTTTTCCCGAAACGGGAACTCCAACGCAACATCCTTCGATCACCCCTGAAATGCAGTCGGCCTTGCTGGCATCCTCACGCCGGAAACCGGGATTTCCCGACAATCTATACCGTGAATGCCAACGCCATCGGGTTCAATCTTCCATCAGATAGGGCTTGAACCACTGGCGAACAACATATCGATCCGGTGGAAGGCAGGATCTGTAATCAGGGATCAGTTCATGAAGATCCCCCTGGCAAACGGCGGTATGCGGACCCTGCAAGAATATTTCCCCGGCCACAACCGTCCCGTGAACCTTCCGGTAATCGACAGCCCCGCCCTCCCCCCGGGGGGCAGATGCCATGCTGAAAATATCCTCGGCAATGCAAAGGCCCCTTATCTCCAGAAATGTGTCCCCCGCATCGGGGGGTATCTCCGCATCGTGGAGGCACCTTATCTCACGGGCATGGATGATACCCCCGACAAGCTGCTCGCTGCCTTCGGGAATACCGGCAGCACGGTAATGACGAAGGGTGAGCAGGCCATCGACAAAGATAACCCCATCGAAGGAAAGTGGATTGACGGGACAGCCATCGCTGCCAATGGTATTTTCAATGGTCAGGTCGCCGTCTACGTGGGTCACCTTCCCGTTGTAGAAATGAATGTTGTCGTTGTTCCAGACTTCCCCTCCCGGGCGCTCGATGATCGGATCCATTCCGCCGCCGGAAGAAGCCTCCATCTTTTCCAGAAAAGATTTTTTGAAATCTTCACATGGGAAATCCAGGCGGGGTACCGGCCCAAAACCGACACTCTCGGGAATGTGCCTTCGGTACGACGTCGGGGGAGAGTAAACACGGTAGTACGCCCCCTCGCCTCCAGAGCCCCCGCCGGGCAGAAATATATTTCCCTGTGCTGGCCCGTCCGCTTCCACATGGACATGCAACTCCCCCCCGCCCGTGTCCCAATTGACCCTGCGAGGAATGGTAACGCCCGAACTGTAAGACAGGGAAGGCCCGGCGGCCTGCGTGGGCGATGCCTTTCTGAACAATATCACATCTGTCCAATCGGCATGCTCCAGATGAAGCCGCCTGTCAATGTGCACGTTGCCATGAATTCCCGCCGTTCCCGGGCCGCCCCCTTCCTCCGGGGACACCCCCTTGAGGTGCAGCATGTCCCGGGCAAAAAGGGCCTTGGTGTAAAGAGGTTCCCTCTCCGCCAGCACCCACAGATCAAAAGTCCTTTCCTGTTTTTTTTTCTTGATGATCCCCCGGGAACGGATCAGGACCTGTTCGTCCGTGAGCTGGGAAAGGCTACTGTAGCCACGTGGTAAATACCCGTCGTAGCTACTGTCCTGGCGCAGGAAGATAACCTGGAACGATCCCTGTCCGGGACGGGCCGGGTCCGCATACGCGCTGATCGGTTCACGGCGGTGGGGATCCCCCTGCAGCACGGCCATCCCGTTCTCTATTCCCGCTTCTGCCACGTAGAATAGATCCTGGGCAGCGGCAAATTCCTGTGCCGTGCGCATTTCGGCAAGCGCATATTGCATCAGGGCCAATCCCACAAGTGCTGCCGCCGCCCCGATGATCAGGGTCAGGGCCAGCACCGCTCCATTTTCGAGGTTCGGGCTTCCCTTTCTTTCTCCGTGATTCTTTTTACACAAAATGCACACGTCCCTTTGCCCCCGACCCCATTGTCAGTGCAACATGTTTCGTCTAAGGATATTGCCTGTAAGCGTAACGGTGCGGCCGCCACCCCTGGCAGCGGTGATAGAAATGAGAATCCTGTTTTCCCTCTCGTCACCGTAACGGAAGCTGATCTCCATGATGTTGTCGGCCAACGGTAAAGGGGCTTTGTAAATGGGGTAGATATCCCTCAACTCCGTCAATACGGCATTCTTGTGCAGATAAAGGGTGTCGTTCCAAAGCCGTACGGTATAGAAGGTAAAGTGGGGTCGGTATTCACCCGCGTAGAGGTCCCCGTAGAAACCGTAATGAACCTGATCGCCACTACCCGGCTGCAGACAATCTTCCAGGTGCCAGGCCTCTTCCCATCCTTCACCGATCCAGACCCATTCCGCATGGCGGAGGTCCTGCTCTATCTCCCTCAAGGCCATGCGCACGCTCTGCAGATTCTCCCTGGCCTCCACACCCCTTTCCCAACTCACGATACCCATGAAATACAGGGAGTAGGCGCCTGCCGCAATCAATCCGGTGAGGGCCATGGCAATGAGAAGCTCGACCATGGTCAGGGCCCGTTCGTCAACAATACGTTGCCACATTTTCTTTTTGTATCCAGTCATCGATCCACCGCCGCATGAAACATATTGCTGCAGTTTTCAACAACGCATGTTCTGCCTATTTGTAACATATCGGGCATTTTTTTCCTGCAGTAATTATATTGCAGGCCAAAAATAATGTCAATTGACGGCGGTTACTGCAGGGTCAATCAGCAAAAAAAGCGCGGTGGGATTGGCAGGTCGTGTTTGCAGCATGTTGCCCCCCTCCACCGCCCGCCATCGTGAAGTGCGGAGGCCCGTTTTCCCGCGGTTCATTCCGCCCCCGTATCACGGGGCGGTCATCGACGGGCCATCCGTGCCTGCTGTTCGATAGCCCTCTCCTCCCGGGGGTCCTCCCGCCCATTCCAGTAAACGGTGACCGTGATACGGACTCCGGTCAATGATATGTCCACACCCGGCAAGTTCATCTCCTCCGGGCTGATCATCGTCGTTCTCCTGTAGCCGGCGTACCCATCGATGCAGCCGTAATCCTCGGATATCAGTTCCCCCGTGGCCAGCATCCCCGTATCAATGGCAGCGAAACCTTCGCTTTTGATCTCTTCAATCCGTTCCTGCGCTATTTTGACGGCTGCAGTCCGATCAGCGGCAGTGTGCAGAAAACTGTTGCCCCCCACGAAAATGCCGACAACGGCGGGGGCCAGGATCCCGAGCACCGCCAGCGCCACAAGAGCCTCCACCAGAGAGAATCCCCGTGCATCGGCAATGGCCCGGCATAGCCGACGGAAATCTTTTTTGACCGCCATCACTCTCACCACATCCCGCTTCACGGTTTAAAAATAATTCAACCCCAGCCATTGCAATATCTGCTCCCCGAAAAATACCTGGATGGCCGCCCCCAGGGAGAGAAAAGGGCCGAAGGGGATCATATCCTTTCTGTCAAGCCGGCGCAACGCGATCATCACCAGCCCGTAAGCACCGCCGAGGATAAAACCCATCATCATCGCCGCCAGGACTCCGATTTTCCCCACGAAGAAACCGATCATGATCATCAGTTTCAGATCACCGGCCCCTATCGCGCCGCGTGCCCCGATGTAGATGAGCAGCATGATTCCGCCGCCCAGCAGCATCCCCCATCCGGCCTCGATCCACGAGGGCAATGTGCGTCCGGCGGGGTCAAGGAGTTTGAAGATGATCCCTGCTGCCAGCCCGATACCCAGAAGAACATTGGGGATGCGCTGGAAATCGATATCGATGAAGGAAATGATCAGCAACAGGCAGAGCAAAAAAAGGAGCCCCAGCGCCTCCGGGTTGGCGCCGGTACGGTGAACAACGGCCACGAACAGGAGGCCGGTGGCCAGTTCGATCAGAAAATAGCGCGGACTGATTCTGGCCCGGCAGTGCCGACAACGGCCACGGCAGAGCAGATAACCCAGCAGGGGGATCAATTCCCGGGCAACCAGGCGGTTCTTACAGGACGGGCAGCAGGAACGGGTTTTGACCAGGGAGATCCCGCGAGGAAAGCGGTAGATCACCACGTTGGCAAAACTGCCGACTGCCAGGCCCACGATGAACCAAACTGCCGTGTAGAAGTAGAACATCCTCATTCTCTCATTTCGTGAATTGAAAAACGATCCGGCTCACGCTTGATATTATACACCATCCACCTGCAGCAGGGACGGAAGAAAATCGCCCTGTGGCTTTCGATGCCATCATGATCGCATGGAACGCCTCGATCGGGAATGGAAATCGCCGCCGCCCCGTCAGGCCATGCTAGCCGCTTTCAACCGGTTTGACCGTTACTTTGCCAGTCAACTGGTTGATCACGTATTCCACGCCGCCTTCTTGAAGATCTTCCAGCGGAGTCCGTATGTAGGGCCCCCCGTTCTGATTCGCATCGTAGAGATCTTCCAGTGTTTCCGGATACTTTTTCTGGTCATGATAGTAAAGATCCACTGCCCCCTGGATAACGGTAATGTTGACCTTCTCCACGCTCTGACGAGCTTCATCGACGCGCCCCCCGAAAGACAACATCGCCACCGTGGCCAGGACGGCTATGATCCCCAGCACAATCAGCAACTCTACCAGGGTGAAACCCTTCTCCCCGGCAACAATTTTCTTTCTTCTGATACCCAACACCTCCCCTGATTATTCTCAAATCCCCTCGTAGATACTGAAGAGTGGCAGGATGATCGCAAAGACCATCAGCCCCACGAAGAAACCCACGAAAACAATGATGGCCGGTTCGATTATCGTCGTCAGGCGATCCATGGTGTAGATCAATTCGCGTTCCAGCAGATCGGCCGCGTGCGCAAGCATCTTTTCCAGATTGCCAGTTTCCTCCCCAATCCGGACCATCTCCACCATCATCGCCGGAAAGAGGCCGCTCCTCTCCAGCGATTCGGCCAGTGTGCAACCGGCGGCAATGTCCCGGCCAACCCTTTCCAGTGCGCGGCCGTGGATACGATTGCCGATTATCTCTTTACCCATCTCCAGGGCGGTGATGATGTTCATTCCGCTACCAAGCAAGCTGCTCATGGTCCGTGCAAAACGGGCCCAGATCATCCTTTTGTAGTTGGGAGCAAAGATGGGTGTCTTCAATTTAAGGAAGGCCGCAAGCTCCTTTCCCCGCTCGGTCTTCAGTGACACGAGAAAGGACAATGCCACAGCAACCACCAGGGCCAGGATGGGATAGCGGTGGTAGCCCAGAAAATCACCCACCCCCATGACTGCCCGCGTGATCAACGGCAGCTCGATGTTCATGTTGGAGAACATGCTGCCGAAGGCTGGCAGGATATAGAGGAACATCGTCGCCATGACCAGAAGGGCCACGAAAGCCACAACAAGGGGGTAGATCATCGCCCCGCGAACCTTTTCCTCAAGGCTGCTCTGCTTCTCGTAATGCACGGCCAGGCGCTCCAGCACCTCGCCCAGAATACCGCCGGCCTCTGCGGCAGCTATCGTCTTGACCATCATGGTGGGAAATACCTCCGGGTAATCCCCCATCGCCCCGGCCAGGGTACTCCCGCTCTCGATGTGTGGAACCAGTGCCCCGATCGTCCGTTTCAAAGTTCCGTTGCCCTCCCCATCGCGCAGTATCTGCAAGCTTCTGACGACGGTCAGGCCGGCGGAGATCATCGTGGCAAAGTGGCGGCAGAAGAGCATGTAATCGCGCGGCCCGATCCTTCTCCATGAAAGGCCCTTCGTCCATGAGCCCGTAACGGGAATCATCGACGAACGTTCCCTTATATCAATGATGACCAATTTCCGTCGGCGCAGATAATTGATGGCCTCATGCAAACCCTCGGCATGATGAAAACCCTTGTGTGTCCGGCCCTGCCAATCCCTGGCCCGGTAGATATAGATCGGCATTCTCACCCTCCCGCCGCCGCTTCATATCATCATGATCAAAGCCCCGTGCAGCCATCGGATAACGCCTGCATGCGGGCCATGATCCCCTCGGGATCGGCAGCATTTTCAACTGCCGTATCCGACGAGATTTTTCCCTGCTCGTAGAGCTTCAACAGATCGGCATCCAGCAACTGCATCCCCTGGCGCCCACCGGTCTGGATCATGGAGTAGATCTGAAATATCTTCCCTTCGCGGATATGGTTTCTGATGGCCGTATTGGCGACGAGCATCTCCGCAGCAACGACCAGGCCCCCTCCGTCCCTGCGCCGAAGCAATTTCTGGGCGACAACCCCCAGCAACGTTCCGGCCAGCTGAACCCTGATCTGCTGCTGCTGGTATGGAGGAAAAACATCGATGATGCGCTCGATCGTCTGCGGGGCATCCACGGTATGCATGCTGGCAAGAACCAGATGGCCTGTCTCCGCCGCCGTGACAGCCACCGAGATCGTCTCCAGGTCACGCATCTCGCCGACCATGATCACATCCGGATCTTGCCGCAGCGCCGCCCTCAGGGCAGCGGAAAATGAGGCGCTGTCCAGGCCGATCTCCCGCTGGTTGATCATGCTTTTTCGCGCCTCGTGAATATATTCGATGGGGTCTTCCAGGGTGATGATATGGCGGCGAAACTTGCTGTTGATGCACCCGATCATGGCCGCAAGTGTTGTAGATTTACCACAGCCGGCCGGGCCCGTAACCAGAAACAGGCCTTTCCGACAACCGCATATCCCGCTGATGGCGGCGGGAAGGCCCAATTCACCGATCTCCGGAACCGTCTCCGGGATGATGCGCAGGGCAGCCGCCGTATCCCCTCTCTGCCGGTAAACATTTACCCGCACACGTATTCCGCCTGCGGAAACATGGGAAAAATCAACCTCACCCGCGTTGCAGAAGGCCGCTTTTTCAGCCTCTCCCATCATCTGCTCCGCCAGCAGGGAGGTATCTTCCGCTGTCAGGATACTGCCTCCGTTGCCGGATGTCCGCCCCGGCACCGCTCCGCCGAGCGGGCGCAGTTCCCCACAAAGGCGGATCATGGGTGGCAACCCGGTGGTAAGGTGCAGATCGGAAGCCCCTACTGCCGCACTTTTCTGCAAGAGCAGGTCAATATCGGGAACATGTTTCTCCATCCGTGCACCTCCCCCGGGTTCAAAACTCGCCCAGAGCCACCCTTTTTATCTCATCCAGCGTGGAGATTCCTTCCTCCGCTTTCAACAATCCATCCTGAAACAAGGTGCGGCATCCCATTGCCAGCGCCTTCTCCTGCAACAGGGCCGGGGTGGCCCCCTCCATGATCAGGGTGCGCATCTCCGTCGTGATCGGCTGAATCTCGTGGATCGCCGTCCGCCCGCGATACCCATCGTTGCACCGCCGGCATCCCTTTCCCCGGTAAAGAACGGGCGGCAGCTCCATCCCCCCGCCCAGAACACGGTAAAGTTCTTTATCCTCATCGCCCGGTGGGTATCCTTCCCGGCAATACGGGCAGATCTTGCGCACCAGCCTCTGCGCCACCACGCCCACCAGGGTGGAGGAGACCAGGAATGGAGGCACCCCCATATCAACCAGCCTCGTCACCGCCTGTGAAGCGTTGTTGGTATGCAGGGTGCTGAAGACCAGATGCCCGGTCAGTGAAGCTCTCATGCCCACCTCCGCCGTCTCCAGGTCGCGCATCTCGCCGATCATGATGATGTCCGGATCCTGGCGCAGAATGGTGCGCAACGAAGCCGCAAAAGTAAGATCTATCTTCCTGTTAACCTGCACCTGGTTGACACCGTCAAGGCGGAATTCCACGGGATCCTCCACGGTAACGATGTTGCAAGCAGGGTTGTTCAAATAACTCAATGCAGAGTAGAGGGTGGTGGTCTTGCCGCACCCCGTCGGCCCGGACAGCAGTATGATGCCATGGGAATGACGGATGAATTCCATGAAAAATTCTTTGTTCCGCCGGGAAAAACCTATCTTCTCCAGGGAGAGGATGATCCTTTCTTTTTCAAGGAGGCGCAGCACCATCTTCTCGCCATGGATGGTAGGCAAGGTCGATACCCTGATATTCACGATCCGGTGCCCGCGCCGCAATTCAATCTGGCCATCCTGGGGCAGCCGTTTTTCGGCAATGTTCATCTGGGCCATGACCTTGATGCGGGAGACAACCCGGGCATGGCTTCCCTCGGGGGGAAAGAGATAATCATGAAGAAAGCCATCTATGCGCAGTCGCACGCGCAGGCCCTTCCCCGTGGGCTCGATGTGGATGTCGCTGGCTCCCTCGGAGACTGCCTTCCAGATGATGGAGTTGACCACCGCCACGATGGAATCATCATCGGGCAAGAAAGCCGTTGCCGGTGTTGCCGGAATTTCCTCCTGTTCCCGGCCTGATGAACCGAAAAAACGATCCAGGGCATCGTGGATAGCCCGTTCCGGGGCGATCACCGGCTCAATTTCTGCCGCAGTAACGACGGAAACATCTTCGATGGCGGCACCATCCGTGGGGTCGGCCATGGCCAGAAGGAGACGGCGCCCTTCCCTGCCGACAGGGATAAGATGATGGCGCCGGGCCAGCTCCTCGGGAACAGCGGCGACAGCGTCTGGATCCGGCTCGTGCTTCTCCAGATCAACAAAACGGAGTCCGAGCCTCTCCTGCAAAATCTCTACCAGTGCCTGATCGGGAAGATACCTTTCCTCGGCAATGACACGGTAGAAGCTCTTGCCGGAATCTTCGGCCTTGCTCAAAGCCTCTTCAAGCTGCCGGAAATTCAGCACCCCGGCTTCAACCAGAATTTCGCCCAGCAGACTTATCCTGGATTTAACCATACCGAGACAATGCTCCATTCCTGTTTTGTTTTCGGGCTTGCATGGTCAATGATGGAAAGCAGATACAGCGGATCGGTACCGGAAATATTGCCAGATTTTATTGAAGTTCGATAGCCCGGCGCATGGCCTCCACGGGAGCGCCCATTTTGGCCTTCGCCATGAAAAGTTCGAAAGCAAGGACACCCTGCCAGAGCAACATGCCCTTTCCATTGAACGCCTCTCCTCCGGAAAGGCGGAATAATCGCATCGTTTCTGTTTCCGCCGGAACATAGCGCAGATCCACGAGAGTGCGTCCGCTCAAAATCCCTTCTTCCTCGCGACGGGCAGAAAGAATTTCCTTCAAAACATCATGATCGAAGGCCAGGCAGTAGATGATCAGTGATGATCTGTCCAGTTCCTCGGACAACGGTTCTTCCTCCAGGGGGATGGTACGCGTAGCGTGAAAAGAAGTGTGCACGGAAATCAATTCCTTCAGTTCCTCGGCATGAGCCGGTGTGCGGTTGGCCACTGTCAAGGATTTCACGCCTTCCTGCGCCAGAGCAAAGGCTACGGCCCTGGCGGCGCCGCCGGCACCGACAATGAGGACACGCCGGCCGGTAGGGTCTGCGGCCGCGGCACCGCTGTCTCCCTGCAGGAATCGACATAACCCCGCGCCATCGGTGCTGTAGCCGCGCCAGGCATCCCCTTCCCTGACGACGGTATTCACGGATCTGATCAGGGCCGCCGCCGGAGAAACGATATCTATGTTTTCGATCACCGCTTCTTTGTAGGGGCTGGTAATGTTGAGGCCGCCAAAAGAAAGTGCACGAGCTCCTTCAATCGCATCGGCAAGTTCGCCCGGGGCAACCTCGCAAGCCATGTAAGCAGCGTTTATTCCCAGAGCCCGGAATGCGGCATTGTGCATGATCGGTGAAAGTGAATGCCTGACCGGGCTTCCCAGCAGGGCATACATCGTGGTCCTCGCATCGATCATGTGCATGTGGATATCCTTGTCCATTTTCCGGCCACATCCTTCCTTGCTTTCCACGGTTCACAGAATGCGGGACGGCAGCCACCGGGCAAGCAAGATTCCTGATTATGTCGATTAAGGTAATATTTGCAAGATTGTCGTGTTTCTGATTTTAAAAGAAAAAGCAACAGATGTCAACAATTTATAAATTTATCGGCCATGCCGGGCAGTCCCTTTCACCGCCTATTTTGCAGTCCCGTCAGCCGAAGATGAAAACAACGAATGGCATGGTCCCGGAAGTATGGAGTTCTGAAAGCTGTGATCCGCGGAAAATGATCCGGACGAGATAACTATCTTGCCATGAAAAACCTTCTTTTTCTCCGTATTTTGCAGCTTTGCCGGTTGCCGGTTCTGACACCCGACAGATTCAGTCGGCAACATCTTCTTTCCGGTAGCGGTCTGCCGGGAAAAGGCCTTCTTCCTCCATCTTCTTCAGAACCCGCCTCTCCAGCATGCGGGTTATCCTCGTAAAAGGCATGTCCCTCCCCGAACGCCTGACGAGAATGGTCATCAATCCCAGGCGGTTGCCACCCAGAACGTCGGTGACGACCTGGTCGCCGATCACCGCAACCTCACCCGCCTCCAGGCCCATCCTCTGCAGTGCCAGGCGGAAAGCACGGCGCCGGGGTTTGACTGCCAGCCAGATGGCAGAAACGCCCACCTGTTGCGCCAATTTTTCGCCCTTGCCCGGCGTACTGTTGGAGACAATGTACAGCTTGAACCCTTCTTCCTTGAGATTGTCAACCCAGCGGCAGACCCGTGGGGAGACATCCCGGTCCCCCAGGGGGACAAGGGTATTGTCCAGATCCAGGATGATGCCGGAGATCCCTTCCTGTTTAAGGTAGTCAGTATCCAGATCGTGGATGCTCTGCAAGATGATGTCGGGATACAACCTTTCCCACATGTCGTAACTCCTTTCAGGCTTCGGTACCCCGAAACAGTTATCCATGTTTTCCCGGCAAAAAAAGGTGGTCAGGGCCGAAACATGTTGAGATCTATATCATTATAGGTTATAAATAATACAGTGTAAAGTTGCTGTTCAGGAACAATATTCACACCAGAAGGAGAGTCTTGATATGTACAAAATTGCTGTTATTCCCGGGGATGGCACCGGGCCGGAGCAGATCAACGAGGCCCTGAAAGTGCTGGCGGCAGCCGCCTCCAGGCATGGTTTCAAATATGAGACGGAGGAATATGACCTGGGCGGCAAGTTTTACCGACGGACCGGTGAAGCCCTGCCGGACAGTGTCCTGGAGGAGCTGAAACAGTTTGATGCCATCCTGCTGGGTGCTATCGGTGATCCCGAAGTGAAACCGGGTATCCTGGAAAGGGGCCTGCTCCTGAAATTGCGCTTCGAGCTTGATCTCTACATCAACCTGCGCCCCGTGAAACTCTACCCCGGTGTTTACACGCCGCTCAAGGAAAAAGGGCCGCAGGACATAGATTTTGTCGTCGTGCGTGAAAATACCGAGGGGCTTTATTGCGGAGGCGGGGGTTTTCTGCGCCACGGCACCGCCGATGAGGTGGCCGTCCAGGAGTCGATCAACACCCGCAAAGGGGTGGAACGTTGTATACGCTATGCCTTCGATCACGCCAGACGGCTCCGCCCGCGCCGTCAACTGACCCTCTGCGGCAAGACCAATGTCCTCACCTATGCCTTTGATCTCTGGGAACGGGTTTTCCATGAAGTTGGTGAGGAATATCCCGAGATCAGAAGAGATTATGCCCATGTGGATGCGATCTGCATGTGGATGGTAAAAAACCCGGAATGGTTCGACGTCATCGTTACCGATAACATGTTCGGCGATATCATCACCGATCTGGGAGCGATAATACAGGGGGGAATGGGAATCGCTGCCGGCGGGAACCTTCATCCGGGCAAGGTTTCCATGTTCGAACCCATCGGAGGGTCGGCCCCCAAATACACGGGTAAAAATGTGATCAATCCGCTTGCTGCCATATGCGCGGTGGCGATGATGCTTGAATTTCTGGGCGAGGCCAGGGCTGCCGGAACTGTCGAGTCGGCGGTGGCCACGGCTTGCGAGAAACACTTGAAAAGTCTCAATGCGGGAGAGATGGGTTTCTCCACCTCTGCCGTGGGGGACCTCGTTGCCTCCATCTGCGCAGGGTAGATGCCCGACGGCGGGACTGCCGCGGGAAAAACATCCTCATGCAGTCTTCGGTGCCATTGTTTGCAACCCGGTGGCAAGATCCATCGTTTCCGACCCGGGAGGTCATGAATGAAGATCGTCTACAATCATTTTCAGCCTCTGCCCCTGGGTGCCATAAGGCCCGCGGGGTGGCTGAAGTCAACCTTGAAAGCACAGGCCGCCGGCCTGACCGGACTCCTTGACACGGTGCCGCCGCGGCGGGGGTTCAGTTCCAACCCCGTCACAGAGGAAAGCGTGTGGCGGGGCGGTAGCAGCGGCCGCGATTTTCCGCTCCTGCTCGTCCGCTCGGAGCGAGCCCCCTATTATGTCCGCGGCCTGGTAGCACTGGCCTTTGTCCTGCAGGATGATTTTCTTGTCGGCAAGGCTTTGAATTGGCTCGATTACTGGTTCGAACGGCAGGAAGATGACGGCCGCCTCCGGGCCCGCGGCGTGAGCGATTACGAGTGGTGGCCGCGGATGCTCATCCTTGATGCGATCCGTTTTTACTACGAAGCCACGGGAGATATGCGCAGTATCACCTTTCTGCAACGCTTCTTCAATTTTCAGCAAAAACATCTTCCGAGGCACCCCCTGTCCCGGAATATACGCTACATTCCTGAATGGAAAAGCTGGGCCGCGCTGCGAGGGGGAGACAATCTTGACACACTTTCATGGTTCTACGCACTGACAGAGGATCGCAATCTACTGAAACTGGCCCGCCTTGTCAACAAGCAGACTTTTCCCTGGGAAGATTTCTTTCTCGACAAAAACAGGATCTTCACCCATGCGGTGAACCTGGCGCACGGCCTGCGCAAACCGGCTGTCCAGTACCGGCTGTGGCCCGATGACCAGCTGACAAGAGCCGTGAAGATGGGACTGCGCAAGGTCAGGTATCAGCATGAACAGGTGAACGGTTCCATCAGCGGCGATGAGATCACACATGGCAAGGGTGCTACACGGGGGACAGAACTGTGCACGATCGTGGAGTTGATGAGGACATACGAGACCTACCTGAGTGTATTCGGTTCGCCGGAATACAGTGATGCCCTTGAACTGCTTGCTTACAACGCCCTTCCTGCAGCCATCGCCCCCGATTTCCGTTCGCACCAGTACTTCTCGCAACCGAACCAGATTTACTGCACCGTCGGCCGGCATGGTTTCTCTGTCAACAACCTGGATATTTTCGGCAAATCCGGATGGTACCACGATGCCCTGACCTTCGGGGCCCCCTCCGGTTATCAATGCTGTTTCTACAACATGCACATGGGCTGGCCACTGCTGGTCTCAAGTTTGTGGATGAGTTATGGTCATGACGGCCTGGCCAAGACCGCTTACGGGCCCTGCGTGGTCGAGACCCGCATCAAGGGGGTGAAGGTGCGGCTCACAGAGGAGACCGCCTACCCTTTCGGCGACCGGGTTCTGATCACCTTTCACTGTGAAGAACCGCTCGGCTGCGCCCTCCTGCTTCGCATACCCGGGTGGTGTGCAGAGGGAACTGCCGTGGTCGGGGAAGATATTTACAGGGGCAGCAACGGCTCCTACGTGGTCATAAGGCGTGACTGGCGGGATGGCGATCAGATCCTTCTTGATCTGCCGGCCGAACCACGGGCCATCTTCGCTGATCGTGGAGCCCTCTCCGTGAGGCGGGGGGCGCTGCTCTTCGCCCTGAACCCGGAAGAAATGTGGATTCCCCTCGATGACCAGGCTCTTTTCCCCACCTTTGAAGTGCTTCCCGCCGCGGAGAAACCGCAGAAGAAAAGGGGTTCCTGGACTTTCGGAGAAACTCCGCGCTGGAATTATGGGCTGGACAGGGAGACCGCCGACCTGAAGGTGAAGGGAGACAATCCGGCGGGGTTCTCCGGGGATGAAAGTAGAGACAGTGACACGGGCCCCGGTGAATCTGTTACTCCCTGGACCCCGGAAAATGCACCCTTGAAACTGCAGGCAACCGCTGCGCGCGTTCCCTCGTGGTCGCGGCAGAATTCGTTGCTGTCCGGGCTCAATGCCGCCCCGCTGCCCCGGGAACCCGCTGCCGCTGAAACAGATATGGAAAAAATAACCTTGATTCCCTACGGCTGTGCACGATTGCGTATCTCCATGTTTCCCGATCTGAGCAATAAAAAACAAAGAGGATAGGAAGCGGCACCGTGATCGAGCCGTGATCAGGAACGGGCCTTGAAATGGTGGCGTCCCGGTGTGTACTTTCTGTCCCCCGGCTTCTTCTTTCTGTCCTTCTCCTTCTCCTCTTCACGGGCTTTCTTTCGTTTTCGCCACTCATAAAATGAAACTCCAATGTCTGCCACGACAAAGAGTGCCATCCCCGCGAGGCAGAACCAACCGAACCAGTCGCCCCAGACAACCACCGGTGTGTCGCCGGTGCCGACGGGAATATCGGACACAAGTATTTCTCTTCGGGGTTCTGCCGAAAAAGAAGAGCGTATGATTCTGCCGTAAGGATCAACGATAACCGAAGCATGCCGGGCATCGGCTTTGAGGATCGGAATGCGGTTTTCCATGGCCCTGAATATGTAATGTGGCAGGTGCCTGACAGCCATTTCGGGGGATTCATTCGAGGGTACAGCAAGGAGGAGCGTCTTCTCCCGCGTCATCTCGCGCACCCCCTCCGTGAAATTTATTTCCCGGGCAGCGATGGTCCCCAGGTTGCCGATCAATGTCTCGCCAGTTTTCCCCAGGAAAACTCCATCCGAGGAGAGAATCACGGCTTCATCCGCCTCTTCTTCGGAATCATGGTAACCGATCACCAGGAAAGCATCCATCTCCCGGGCAAAATCCTGAAACATCTCCATCCCTTTATGCTGGGGATTGAAGGGCAACACCCCCTCATTCCAGACCACCAGGCGGGCGCCGCTTTCCACCGCTTCGCGCGTGATATCCAGCAACTGCTCCAGGTCTTCCTGGAATTCGACCCCCTCCCTGGTCACCTCCATTGTCTCCCCATCGACCTCGGGATGATGCTGATAATACCCCGGTTGGATGACGGCTACGCGCACTGCCGACGGGAGCTCTTCAAATAGAGCCATGCTGTAACCGACCCAGAGAAGAAAAAGCAGGATAACCACATACAACCATAGCTGCGAACCGACATTGCTGACCGCTTCTCTTTCTTCAGGCGGTTCCCAGCGGCTATCTATCAGGGCAAATATCTTCTGGGCCAGTACCAGATTGACAAGAATGATGATAAAGCTCATCCCGTAAATGCTGAAAATGCTGACGGGCTGGATGAGCCAGTACTGTTCATAAAGTGGATTGGCGAGAAACGCCGAGGTCCCGAGGGGGGAAAGACTGGCCCTGGCCAGTTCAAACGTGACCCAGGTAACCGCGCCTTCTATGACAAACCAGCGGTAATGCGTGCGGGAATGAAAAATTCTCTGCCGTGAACCGACAAGCAGGGCGATAAAACCGACTATGTATGGAAGATATTCCAGGAATGCGGGCCACGCACCGATGTCTATCCCTTCACGAAAAAACCCCCAGAAGAAACCTCCCACCCCCAGCCCCATGGCCAGGCCCGCAATGCGGTGGGGCATGACACGATGCACGGAAACCAGGATCGGCACCAGCCCGCAGAAAACGAGCGGCCAGATCCTGTAAGGTGGGAAAGCCAGCAAAACCAGCACCGCCCCGCCGGCCGCCAGGACCAGGCCGGCAGATGCCCTGGCGAAAAACACCAGCACCAGCATGAACATACCGGGCTTGTCGGCGCTATTTCCCTTCCGCCCGTCGGCATCCTTCTCTTTCTTCCTGACCATCAACAGCCCTCTCTTTTCCCCACCGCGTTTTCTATGAATTGCCTTTCAACTCACCCAACACTTCCTCGAGAGCCTTCAGAAACCGTACATTCTCCTCGGGCAGGCCGAAGTTGACCCTGATAAAGGTGGGAAACCCGAAGATATCTCCCGAACGCACGATAACCCCTCGCCGCAGCAGACGGTCAAAAACCTGCCGTGCATCAAACCCGGTATCCACGAAGTAAAAATTGGCCTGGGAGGGAACCGGTTGAAGACCGATATCCTGCAAACCCCGTGCCATCCGGACACGGCCTTCCTCGACCAGGGCAATGCTACGCCGCAGGTGTTCCTCATCATCAAGCGCCGCCAGAGCTGCGACCTGTGCAGCCTGGTTGACATTGAACGGTTCACATACCCTGTCCAGGTCGGCAATCAGTTCTGCCGGAGCCGCCCCGTAGCCGATGCGCAGCCCGGCCAATCCGTGTATCTTGGAGAAAGTCCGCAACACGATGACAGGCGCACCCTGCCGAACATATTTCAGGCTCTGCGGATACTCCGGGGTGGTAACATATTCGGCATAGGCCTCGTCGATTACCACAATTACCCCTTGCGGCAGCCTCCGCATAAAATCATCCAGATCTTTACCGGTAACGATGGTTCCGGTGGGATTGTTGGGGCTGCAGACAAAAATCAGGCGGGTGAGGTTGGTGACCATGTCCAGCATGGTTTCCAGATCGTAGCTGAAATCGGGTTTCAAGGGAGCATATTTGACCTCCCCGCCCATGATACGGGTCACAAATTCGTATTCCGAAAATGACGGGGTGGGTACGATCACCTCGTCCCCCGGCTCCAGGTAGGCTTCCGCCAGCAACTTCAAAACCTCATCCGAACCGTTGCCGAAGATCAGCTGGTCTCCTTGCAGATCCAGTCTGGAGGCCAGCGCTTCCTTCAGCAGAAAACAGGAGCCATCGGGATAATAATTCAATGCAGGCAGTGCCTCTTTCAGTGCTTCCAATGCCATGGGTGACGGGCCCAGCGGGTTCTCGTTCGAGGCCAGCTTGATAACATCATCCAGGCCCAGCTCCCTCTTGACT
Source organism: Bacillota bacterium (assembly GCA_012518215.1). Classification (NCBI taxonomy): domain Bacteria; kingdom Bacillati; phylum Bacillota; species Bacillota bacterium. Next base: position 32,217 of record JAAYSV010000003.1, on the reverse strand, counting down.
TCTTCAACAGGTTTACCGGGAACATAGGGCTTGATCCGGTCAAGGCAAGTCCTTCTTCGCGGAAGTTTCAACATCATTCCCCTCCGTTCTCTCTTTCGTCAATCATTATACCAAGAAAGAAAGAATCGCTGCAAGTTAATGGCGTATATTACCTTCATCTGACTGTTGACATAATATTAATCGTCTTGTATAGTCAAAAACACTATATGTTATGATATCACAACATGTTTTAAGCAATTGAAACTATTGGGGGGAGTTTACATATGTTAAACAAAGCCCTTCACGCAGGTTCAGAATGGACAGGTCACGAAAGAACCATTTTTCTTCTCATCATCTTCGTCACCCTGATCTCCTTTATCGGCACCGTCTGCACCGGGACCCCCCTCCCCGTTCCGCCGGAAAATTTTCAGGTTGATTCCTTTACAGACACGGAGGCGACCCTGTGCTGGGAAGCTACCGGGGGGAAATACGAGGCAGCCAGGTATCTGATCTATATCGATGGGCAGCTCGCAGGGGAGACCGATGCCGTTACATACACGGCCGGAAAGTTATCCCCCTCCACCAGTTATCTATTCGAGGTCAGGACGGCCGACCGGGCTGGAAATGTCTCGCCGCCTTCGCCAGCGGTCACCTTGAGGACAGCCGGAAAAAGAACTCTCCCCCCGATGCAGGACAATCCTTCGCCGAAAACCGATGCCGCCCCCGGAGAAAAAACCGTTGCTGCCAGCGCACCCGCGCCCGACCCCACCCCGGGAGAAAAACCAACCCCGGAAGAAAAACCGGCCCCTGAAGCAAAACCAGCCCCGGAGGTAAAACCGGCCCCCTCCACCTGTACCGGTAACGGTTCCTACAAAATGGTCGGCTATTATCCCTCCTGGGGTGCCTACCAGGGATTTTTACCCGACCGGGTGGATGCTTCGAAGCTGACCCATCTCAACTATGCATTCGCCAATATCGGCAGCGACCTGAAAATAGCCCTCGGGGATGCGGATGTTGATATCGCCAATTTCAAAAAACTGGATGAGTTGAAACGCAGGCACCCCCATCTCAAAACGCTTATCTCGGTGGGAGGCTGGACCTGGTCAGGACGCTTCTCCGATGCCGCACTGACCGATTCATCAAGGACGGCATTCGCCGATAGTTGTCTGCAATTCATTCTGCAATACGGATTTGACGGCCTGGACCTGGATTGGGAATACCCGGTCACCGGCGGGCTGCCCGGGAATATAACCCGTGCATCGGATAAACAGAATTTTACCCTGCTGTTGAAGAAAATACGGGAAACGTTTGATGCCCGCAGTGCCGTTGACGGGCGGGAATACCTGCTGACCATCGCCGGAGGATCCGGCAGCTGGTACGTGAAGAATACGGAACCGGGTATACTGCACAGATATCTTGACTATGCCCAGATCATGACCTACGACATCCACGCCCACTGGGATAGCTACACCGATTTCAACGCCCCCCTGTACAGCAACACCGATCCTTCTCCCCAGAATAAATGGAGTGCTGACGAGGCAGTCAAGGCCTGGCAAAATGCCGGTTTCCCCCTGCACAAACTGGTGCTGGGAATTCCCTTTTACGGCTACCGTTACCGGACCGTAACAGATGCCAACAACGGCCTTTACCAAAATTTCACGGAAGGGGTTTACATCAGTTACAAGAGCATCTCCGACAATTTTCTCAACGCTCCGGGCTATCAGCGCCACTTCCATCCGCAGTCCAGGGTGCCCTGGATCTACAACGGCACAACCTTCATCAGTTACGAGGATGAAGAATCGATAGGACACAAGGCCGACTATATAAAATCCCGGGGGCTGGCCGGAGCCATGATCTGGGAGCTGAGCCACGACCCCGACCGGGTTTTGCTGCATTCCCTTTACCGTGCCTTGCATTAGAGAAAACCCTGCCTTCCGCTGCTTCCAAATGCCCCAGGGAAACTGTATTCATCAAGCAAGCATAAAGACCGTAATCGCGGAATATATCTCTACATGGGGTGATATTCCGTGTTTACGGTTATTATCAATCTACGGTCAAAGTGGGTAAAAATAGCGATAGGGATCGTGATTGTGGGGCTTCTGATCAGCCTACCCTATTTTTTCGGTGTACACAAAAAGCTTGCCCCGGTGTTTCAGCCCGAAGAAAACCATCTGCCCATCTATTACGTGGAGACACCGGAGAAGAAAATCGCCATCTCCTTCGACGCCAGTTGGGGGGCGGAACGCACCCCCAAAATCCTGGAAATACTCAGGGAACATGATCTCAAATCGACCTTTTTTGTTACCGGTATATGGATAAAAGCATATCCCGATCGCGTCAAGCAGATAGCGGAAGAGGGCCATGAGATTGGCAATCATACCGCGACACATCCGCACATGAACCAGCTTAGCAGCCAGCAGATCAAGGAAGAGATGGAAAAGGTGGATGAGATGATCCACAAGCTTACCGGAAAACGACCCAAATTGTTCCGCCCTCCTTTTGGGGAATACAACAGCAACGTGATCAAAACTGTTACCTCGCTTGGCTATATCCCCGTGCAGTGGAGTATCGACTCCCTGGACTGGAGAAACCTTAACAAGGAAGCAATTATCGAGAGGGTCACCTCCAACCCGCAGAATGGCGCCATCATCCTTTTCCATAATGATGGGCTGCACACGCCGGCCGCCCTCCCTGAAATCATCGAGTTCTATACCAGGAACGGTTATACGATCGTTCCCATTTCGGAACTGATTTACTGGAAAGACTATGAGATAGACCCTGTTAACGGCGCACAGAGGCGGATAAAAAAACAAAAGAAAGATTGAACCACGGGGACGGGTTCCAGATCAGCCCTGAAGAAAAGGGAAAATGGCAGTCAAGCAGGAATCCGTCCCCTCTTTTTTGTTGCGACCATGTCCAGCAGATAATTTACCTTTCGTTGCAACCCGCGTTCTTCCCGCAGATGGCAAACAACTGCTTCATGCTTCAAGTTCCCGCGCCTGCCTCGAACAGATATTTACGTTGGGGGCCAATCAAATCGATGGGGGCCCTGCCAGCAGGCGGTACCCCCATGCAATACGTTTCCTTGTTCAATCTGCACCTCGGGGTCTGGTATAATCCATCGTCCAGACCTCGGTCCGACCGGGCAATTGCATGGCTGACAATGTAAGCGTGCTGCCCTTTTTCTTTACGGAATAGGGGATTTCCTCGGAGAGGAAATCATCCAGTGTCGCAAGATTGGAATCTTCATTATCGACGGTGAGGTAATGAATGGGAATGACCACGGATGGTGATATCCGGGTGATCAATTCGATGATTTCCCGCCGCGGAATCGTGTAATATCCGTCCACCGGAATCATCAATACATCGACGTTGCCGATGAAGTTGATCTGGTCATCGGTAAGCAGATGCCCGAGGTCGCCCAGATGTACAAGACGCAATGAGGGTGTGTCAAAGACGAAGATGCTGTTTCTGCCCAGACCCCGGCCGTGCAGGGTCCCGCCGACATTGTAGATACGGGTCTCCCCGAGATGATATTCAACCTCGTTCCAATCGCCGCCCGAGGTAAGTCCTCGCAAAACCACGGCATCGTCACCGCCACCCGCCGCATAATTATGATCATCATGTTCATGCGAGATGGTCACCACATCGGCTTCCATATCTATGCGCCCGTAAGTGCCAAACTGGGGATTGTAGGGGTCGATAAGCACCTTCCCATCCTCGTTTTCCAGAACAAAGGTTGCATGTCCCAGGTAGGTAAGGCTCACCGCCTCATCGTCTTCTTCCTCGTCCTTTTTTTCATCACCCGCCGGGGAGGCATCGCCACTGCCCGGGCCTCCGTCAGGTTCCTCTGCCGGGGAACACCCGCAACAAAGCAGGGCAAATAGCGTGAGCGCCAGAACCATCAGCAGGGCCAACACCATTATTTTCTTTCTGCTCTGCAACTCGAAACCTCCCTTCATGATAAGATCTTGAAATCCCATATTTTACTATAACACATTCTTCATGCAGCGTAAAGAATCCAGGGGGCAGCAGGGCGGGCCGGTTGTTATCGATCGATATCTTCCCCTCCAGAATGTATTTATGAAATTGGAATAGTTCGATTGTTTTTACATATTGAAGATTCGGAAGTTTTCCAGGGAAAAATAGAGACAATGATTCAAACTTGCCTCCTTCATGGATCAAAAATCACCCCAAAGGGTGATGTTATTTTTACAGGACTGACTTAAAATTATTTGAAGATATCCAAGACAGCAAAACTTTTGCAAAATTCATTTAACGGAGGTTTTTGCAGCCATGAGAAAAAAAATCATTGCCATACTGATTCTGGGATTGTTGTTTGCCGGTTTTCCGGTCGAACATGTGATCGGTGCATATCATTTTGATGGCGTGTCGGCGGGGGAAGTGGAATTCCCCTATCCGGAAACCGGCCTGGAAAATATGGAGGAATCGCCCCCATTCCCCCTTCTGGAAGATGGTGAGGTCAGTGGCACGGTTTTGGCAAGCGAAGGGGGCAGCCGTAGAATAGCCAGCATCGAAAATGGCTGGCATATAGGCACTACATACACACTTCCGCAAACCAAACGGTCCTATGGAACTTATCCCCCCGGGCAGGGATACGTACCCGATGCCGGCGAGCTGGGTTTTGCCGTGCAAATCAATACCGGATATCCGTTCATGGTGTCGCCCGATCCCGGTAGCCCGATAAAAATGTATCTCGACGGGAATCTGATCGATCTCTCCGCAGACAATCTTCATAATATTTTCAGCATAACCGATGTTGTCGAAACAGGCCCCTTCCAGTTTGTCGGAGATCTTGAAATCAAAATATCTGGCAGTCTTATAAATTTTGACCACCACTACAAAGACAATAATAGTCCGGACTGGACCTGGAGTTTTGGTTATGGTTATCAACTGGAGCTCTGCTACATCGACCACGGAATGACCAGGGTTGAGTTCGGCAATGATGGTGGCAGCGTGATCGGGGAAGAAGTAGTGCGGCAGTTGGTGGTTGGAACAGGCTGGACCTGGGAAGGAATCACCTACCCCTTCTACGGCAGCATCCGCCTCAAGCTGACCACTGTATCGGATGAGGACTCCGGTGAAAGAGTTCCGCGTGCAAATTTGAAAACCCGCATTGCCTACGCTTTTGGCTCTTTTGACCGCGTATACTACCTGACCGAATGGAAGACAAGTGATGATTCGGGCATTGTGGAGCTCTCCCCCGAATTCGGGGGGGGCCTGGTGACGGATTATACCGATGATTCCTATCGCTGCACCGCACCTTCAGAGGCTGTTTATGCCAGGCTCAGGAACAATGTGATTGGCGACCAAAACTACACCTTTCCCCATTTGAGCGAATTCGACGGCACGCTTACCGTCCATATGCAGGATCCCGAAGGCAATCCCGTGCAAGGCAAGCAGCTGGTCTTCTGGGGAGGTCTCCTGGGGTTATTCAATAGATCAGTCTCCACAGACAGTGAAGGGAAAGCAATCATAACTTTCGGCAACAGCGGCAAGACGGAATCCCTTATCATGACAGCCTTCCCACCCGTGGATCTGGAATGGAACCTCACCCAGACCATTGATAACCCTGCCAATATTGTCGATGGCAGAGGGGCAGCCCCCCTGTATCTGTCGCCGAAGATCAGCGTGCGAAGCGGCTCCTTCCAGAATTCCGATTTCAAGCTGAAGAATGTTGGAATCGAAGTTTATGATATCGACGATCCCGACAGGGTTATCGCCAGAAGCAAATCGTCATCATTCTCGGAAGAGTATTCCAACGCCGAAATCCGTTCGGGGAGGCACCGTCTGTATCTGGAGATAAGCCCATCACTCCTGGAGAATCACAAAATCGGTATCAGGGCGGTAACCAAGAGCCCGGATGCAGGAGACCGCGGCAACCCGCTGGTACTCGGAACCATCACCGACCCTGCACCGACACGGGACATTCATGTACCCAGGAAGAACAGCTTCAACTTTATTTTTGTGCCTCTGCGCGTTGGAGCCTGGAGTGATAACAATGAATGGGCCACAACCTGGGGAAATGCTCATAAACCACACGTGATCCGCGAGCAGATGGAATATGCCCGCGAGGTCTTCCCCGTACACCTGGACTACAGTATTGTCGAACTCTCCTTGCCAATTACGAGAAACTTCTATCACTTTACCCAGGGGTTATATCTGAGCAAGATATTCCGCCAATTGGAAAGGATACAGAAGATGTCAAGTGTGTGCGACCTCATGGTGGGTATTGTTCCCCCGGGCTTCATGGGCGCAGCGGGGCTTTCCATGGATGGTGTGAAAGGCGCAGTCCTTCTTGATCCCGGTGCCATCGAAGGGAAAGATAAGCATCACACGCTAATCCATGAATTCATTCATACTCTGGGCTTTGTTGATGTATATCCCTCCGATGAGGTATGGCACGACTTCAGGAAAGGGTGGCGGCCCGCCTCGGCAAACGGTTACAGACACAGGCCCATAAACAACTGCGAATATATGGACAATGGCAGATATGAGTATTTTGAACCGCTGTATGAAGCCATCATGTACGACCATGCGGCTCTGCCCTGGCCAACCACCGAAGAATACAACGCCATGCTCGCCTACGCAACCACCGAACGCACTTCCTTCGCACCCTCGCCCGTTGAACTGGGATCCGTTGTGCATTCCCATGGGATCTCAACCATGGAAGGGGAGGAAGACGAGGAGAAGGATCTGCTGCTTGTGTCGGGTGAAATAATCGATACCGATTCCGGTGAAACAGAAATCTTTCTGGACCCGGTCTTCCCCTACAGGGGCAAGGCCAATTTTGGTGTCGAACGTTCAAACGCCGAATACGCCGTTCACCTCCTCGATGGAGACGGGAATATACTGGAAAGGGGCTTCATCGGCAGCAGCGCTGCCGAGAACATGCTGCAATCCGTGGCGATCCCCGCCGGAACCTCTTCATTTTCGCTGGGCCTGCCCGACCATCCCGAGAAAGCAGCCATTGAGATAGGAAAGCTACTTTATTCATGGTCCGACATCCTTGTTGATCCCGTTCGCTATGAGTATTCGGATGATTACCCGGGGGTAACATTGATCGCCCCTGAATCCGGTCCGCTCTCGGGGGAATTCGATCTGACCTGGGAAGCGACGGGAAACGGCACACTGTATTCCACCATCTTCGTCAGCGATGATGACGAAAACTGGCAGGTCATCGAGGCGGATATCCCCCACGATGGCCCCGGAACATATTCACACACCCTTTATGCCGGTGCCTTCCCTGCCGGTGATAATTACCGTTTCAAGGTCAGGGTCAGCAATGAATTGCACTTCACGGAAGCTGTCTCATCCGCGGTATTTGCAATCGATGGGTTCGTGTCTCTGCCCGTTCTGGAGATGGATGATGCGGACATCGAGGTTGAAGTGCCCCCCGGCGAGACCGAAGCCACCGCCCGTTTTCTGATCAAAAACAGCGGGACCGGGTTGCTCACCGTGGAAATTGACTCGGAAGCAGACTGGGCCCTCACCCCGGCAGAAGAGATAAATCTCTACGACGGCCAGGAGACTCTGGCAACTATCCCGCTATCACTGCCCGACGAGCCTCCGGAGACAGATCTGGAAACGGTCCTGGAGATACAAACCAATGATCCTGCAGCTCCCTGCAAGAATATCGCTCTGAAAGTGATTTACGGGGAGGAGCGCACGGCACCGGAAATCGTTCATCTCCAGACAACCCCCGCCTCGGGCGGAGAACACCCGCCCGGCATCCCTGTTGACATTGCTGTTTACGCCAATCACAGCGGCCTGGAAGCGGCGGTGTCCATCGAAAAGGTGGGCGGTGAAATGCTCGAAGACGGCGCGGAAATGGAAGGCTGCATCTACAACCCCGGTGCTTACTATTTCTTCTGGAAAACCGATGAGCTGGCTCCCGGTGATTACGGGGTAACCATCTCGCTGAAAGACCCGGTCAGCGGCCTGGAAAGAGAAAGCAGCGGCCATGACTTCACGATTTCTCTGAGCGAAGAAAACAGCGCTCCCGAATTTCTGGAGCCGGATGAATACGAGACTCATATCGACGATGTGGCTATCGGCGATGAGGTGGTTATTCCTTACGAGGTAAGCGATCCCGACGGCGATGATATAGAGATGGAGGTTACAAGCAGCCTGCTCGACCATGGCCTTCTGCTGGAAGAATTCGGCGATAACAGCGGAGAGCTTCGCTGGGAAGCCAACCTCCCCGGTATTCATGAAATCTATCTTGCAGCCAGGGATACACATGGCAACCGGACAACGGTACTATTCATCATCACATGTTATCAGTCCCATACCGTTACCTTCGTCGATCATGACGGAACGGTGCTCAAGACGGAAACCGTGCGACAAGGCGGCAGTGCCACCGCCCCGCCGGCCCCTGAAAGGGTTGGCTACAACTTCGCCGGATGGGATAAATCATTCACAAACGTGACCAACGACCTGACGGTTACAGCCACCTACAGTATCAAAACCTACACCGTTTCATTCGTCGATCATGATTGGTCGATAATCAAGGAAGAAGAGGTGGATCATGGCGCCGATGCCACCGCCCCACCGGCTCCGGAAAGGGTTGGCCATACCTTCACCGGATGGGACAGGGAATTCACAAATGTAACCACGGATCTATATATCTTTGCTCAATATGAACCGCACACCTACACCGTTACCTTCGTCGATCATGACGGAACGGTGCTCAAAGAAGAAGAGGTGAATCATGGCGCCGATGCCACCGCCCCGGCAGTTCCCGGGAGGGAGGGCTACAACTTCGCCGGGTGGGATAAATCATTCACGAACGTGACCAATGATCTGACGGTTACAGCCACCTATACTATCAAGACCTACACTGTTACCTTCGTCGATCATGACGGAACGGTGCTCAAAGAAGAAGAGGTGAATCATGGCGCCGATGCCACCGCCCCGGAAGCTCCTGAAAGGGAGGGCTACAACTTCACCGGATGGGACAGGGATTTCACGAATGTAACCGAAGATTTAACAGTTACAGCCACCTATATCGAAATCGAATTTGAATTCGGCGATATCACGGGAAGCGGTGATGTATCGGTTCAGGATGCCATCATCGTTCTCAGGCATATAGTGGAACTGATCGATATAGAAGAAAAATATGGCCCGGAAGCCATGATCAGAGCCAGGGTGGAAGGCAATGAAACCCTGACCGTAGCCGATGCCATATCGATTCTCAGATATATCGTGGGGTTGATAGATGAGTTCCCTGCCGCGAAAAAATAAGAAGAGTTGCACCCAACTCGAAAATAGAAGCCCAACTGTTGACAAACGGCAACAGTTGGGCTTTCGTCATCGCCAAGCATATTTTCTGTACCGGAACCCCGGCCCGGGTCAGATTTGCGCCGGTCCATCGGGGGTTTCTGACAATATCTGCCCTTACACCGAATAGACAGGGGCAGGCCGTTCCTTCCGGTTGGCCTGCCCCTGTGAAACAGGAGACGGATTCCGGTCAATCGTATTCTGCTTTGATGTTGCTCGGTCCAGTCTGGTTCTCATGCTCTATCGGTGTGAATTCTGTTGCTATGAAGGATGCTCATTCCTGGCTGCTTGTATTCTGTCCGTGGATGATGTCAAGTTCTGTTGTGGTTCCCATGCTGTATCCGGTAGCGCATACAATTGTGTTGAATGGTGCTGGCATGAATATTTCATGGCTGATTGAATAGAAGACCTGCATTGCCTGTACACCTTCCACGATAGTTTTTTCTTCCGATGCCCGTGTTCCAGGCAATCCGTCTCCAATATTATTTTTTGATAATCGCCTCCATCATCATTTTTCCGCTGCTTTCTTTGAATATCTGGTCAGATAGACAAACCGCATCAGGAGAGATTCAAGGGGGCTGATCGGCTTGACCTTTCCAAACAGGCTCGAGCCGATAATGGTCCTGCACCCCTTCTCCATGATCATGGCCACTGCGGCGGCATCGCTCTTGCTTGGCCCGCAACACAGAGCACCGTTATTTTCAATCAAAACGGCATTGCGCCCTTTCATCAGCCAGCCTATTCTTTCCGCCGCTTCTATCGTCCGGTCATAAACGAGTGCCGGAACACTGACTCCGACGATCTGGGCAAAATCATCCAGCAGGGGATAGATTGTTTTTTTCAGACGGGAAACGGTAAAGATGTCCGGTGACATGGCATGGATGATAGCCGTGGCCCCCTTGTTTTTCAGGTAGATCTGCCGATGCAGATCGGCCTCATCGGGGATACCTTCCCGTGACCATGTATCATAAAGCCCCACTTCAATACCGCTGTTCTTATCCTCGGGAAACCCGATCTTTGCATCCGCCTCCGGATAGAGGTTGAAAACATTTCCCTCGCGGACACTGTTGTACAGGTGCCGTGGAGCAACATCCGGTGTGGCAGTATTGTTTGTCGCCGAAACCACGAATTGTTCCCTCAAGGCCGTCTCGTCAAATACCTCATCCCCGCTCAAAACGAGGTAACGTTCCTTGACAAAATCGGCACAGGCTTTTTCCAGCGTGGAGGCTACGCGAAACGCTTCCTCGTAATCCTGCCCCATGCAGAGTGCTCCGTGATAAGCCATGATGACCGCCTGGCTGTTCGGCATGAGCGCTTCGGCCACACCCTTCGCCAATTTTTTTGTCCCGGGGAGCCCGTATGCAGCGGTGGGAACCCGCGGTCCAATTATCGCCGCCATTTCCGGGTCGGTGACATCAATGCCTATCTGCAACGGGCTGACCATGGAAGCATTGGCCTGATGCGTGTGGATGACAAAATTTACATCGTGCCGCCGTTTGTACACCTCCGCATGGATCCCTTTCTCGGAAGATGGTTTCAGGTCGCCCACATAGTTGCAATCTTCGATATTGACAAGGACTATCTCATCGGGCGTCAACGTTTCATACGCCCTTCCGCTGGGGGTAATTACAAACTGGGTCTCACTGATACGGCAGCTCACATTACCCCATGTCCGGGCAATCAACCCCGATTCGAGCAATTGTTTGCCGGCATGAATGACAATCTTTCTGGCTTCGCGCAAGTTCATTTTTACACCTCGTCAGCCTATTTTTCTTTCATGGCTACATTGGCAAAGACCCTGTCAAAGCGTGTCAGCGCATCATCGATCATCTCTTCATCATATGCGGCACTGGTATAGAGCCTGCTGCCGGCAAGGGTGACCAGCCCCTCGGCCATGTAGGCAGCCCCCATGTGCTCCATCTCCGTTTTTCGTTCAGAAGTAGCCTTGATAACGCCGGGTATGGTCCATGGTTTCATCATGTTGATAGTGAAATGCATCGTTCCCACCGTTTCCAGATGAACGATTGACCCCTGGTTGAAGGCCACAAAAGGCAGATTATATTTTTTGATAAGTTCCTGCAGCCCCTCGGTGAGACGGTCGCCCATCTGACCGGCTTTCTGCGCCGCGTTGGTCCGCTCCATTTCACAGATGGTGTAGTATCCGGCCACGCAACTCAGGGGGTTGGCCGCCAACGTGCCACCTACGAGTGCCTTCTTGTGTTTGTCACCGCCCTTGATCCCGGCGGCAAGGTATTTCATGTATTCCCTCTTGCCTCCGATACCACCGGCACTCGGATAGCCCCCGGCAACAACTTTTCCGAAGATGGTCAGGTCCGGCGAGACACCGAAATAGCCCTGGGCTCCGGAAAGGCCGATTCTGAAAGCGGTAACCACCTCGTCGAAGATCAGCAGGGCGCCGTGTTTGCGACAGAGTTTCTCCACCCCTTTGTTGAAATCATAATCCAGGGGCCTGGTGCCACTCTCCGGCCCCACCGGTTCCATCAGCACCGCTGCAGTTCCGCCGCGGTACTTGTTTATCTCCAGCTTTTTTTCCAGATCATCCAGGTCATTGGGGAAAAACTCCTGGGTAAGAGCAAAGATATGCAGGGGGATACCGGGCGCCTGGGTGAATCTTGAGCCCGGGACACGAATACCGTAGGCAAGCTGGTCACTCCATCCGTGGTAGGCTCCGCCCATCTTCAGGATATGTTTCTTTTTGGTTGCCAGCCGCGCTATCCGGAGAGCAGCCATGCAGCTCTCGGAGCCGGAATTCAGCATGCGAAACATCTCCACCGCGGGGAAAAGTTCCGCTATTTTACGGGCCAATTTGTACTCATATTCATGAAACAAGCCGGTTGAAGGTCCGCATTCGTTGAGCAGCTCCATTACCTTCTCCCTTACTTCAGGTGGGTTGGAACCGAGCACGGTGGGGCCTCCTGCCTGCAAAAAATCGTAATACTTGTTGCCATCAATATCATACAGGTAAGGACCTTCAGCTTTGGTAAAAACCAGTGGAAACGGATGGTTGAAAGCCAGGTTATGCTGAACACCGCCAGGAATATAATCAATGGCCTGGTCAATTATAGCCTTGGATTTCTTGCACTTCTTTCCATAATATTCTCGTTCATAACGTTCCAATGCCTCCGGCTTGATGGTATAGATCGGTTTCCTGATCAGTTCATCAAGCTGTCTGGTTACTGCTGCAGCGTCATGATACTTCGATATGGCAAATCTTCGATCCATCTGCGTTCCTCCCCCGTAGAAATTGATGATCCGAAATCTGCAAGCGAGTGAGCTCTCACTTACCAATAAAATTATATGGCATTAATCGTCATTTGTCAACAAAATGTAATGACATCTTTTTGTGTTTTTTTCTCCCTATTCCTTGGATTATCAACCGATATTAACTGATAATTAATTTGTGTCCATATTGTGTTTCAAAACATATTCATGTATAATAAAGTATAAAATAGGTGAGTATTCACTCACTTTTGGCAAATCGAAGTAAGTAGACGAAGCAAATGGAGGCAGTATGAGAAAAATATATCACAAGAAAACATTTGAAGGAATTTCTGAAGAAAAACGCAACAACTTGCTCGATGTGGCTGCCAGGGAATTTGCCTGCAAGGGTTTTGACAACGCCAATATCAATGATATCGCCGCGGAAGCAGGTATAAGTGTGGGATCCATCTACAAGTATTTTGATACCAAGAAAGATCTTTTTCTGACCTGCGTGAATCTGGGGATCGATACCCTGGAGAAAGTGATGAATGATATTCTGATCTCCAACGATGACATCTTCGTTAAAATCGAGAAGATCGTGCGCACGATCCAGTCTTTCTCTCGCTCCCATCGGAATCTGACCATCCTTTACAACGAGATGACCTCGGAAAGCAATGTAGAACTCACCTGGGAAGCTGCTTCCCAGATGGAGTCCATCTCGGCCAAGGTATATACTTTTCTGATCGGGCAGGCGCAAGAAGCCGGTGTAGTCCGGGAAGATATCCTCTCTCAATTCCTGGCTTTCTTTCTGGATAACCTTTTTGTAATGCTGCAGTTTGCCTATTCCTGCGAATATTACCGCAAACGTTTCGAGATATATGCGGGAGAAGAGATATTGGATGATGATGACCTCTTGCTCGAACAGTTCATGAATTTTATCAAAGCAGCTTTCAAAGGTTCCACAAATTGATTGTTAGGAGGGATATTTTTGCAGGAACCCATCCGTGTTATCACTTACGATGTAGGAACTTCGGGGGTCAAAACTTCCCTGCTGGAGATCGGTAATGAGATTGAATTGCTGAGTTCGGAATACTCCACATATGAACTCTTCATTCTGGAGGATGGGGGCGCCGAACAGGACCCGGAAGAATTGTGGGAAGCGATGTGTACGACAACACGGGGCATCCTCACCGGCAGCGGGATTGATCCCCGGGATATTGCCGGTATCTCTTTCTGTTCCCAGATGCAAGGGGTGGTTCTTGTTGATCAGAATGGCAAGCCCCTCCGGCGACTGATGAGCTACATGGATCAACGTGCCAGAAAGGAACTGCAGGAAGGGCTGGGGCATGGCCTGATGGTTTCCGGTGTCAACGTCTTCAAATTGATCCAATCGCTACGGGAAACGGGCGCAGTTTCGGCCAGTGTGAAGGATCCCGTATGGAAATACAAATGGGTAGAAAACAACGAGCCCGAGATCTTCCGCAAAGTCTACAAGTGGCTCGATGTAAAAGAGTATCTGATCGCCCGCTGTACGGGGCAGTTCATCATGACCGAGGACTCCGCCTTCGCCTCCTTGCTTTACAATATACGTGAAGGGAAAAAAGGGTGGAGCGAAAAAATATGCAGGATGCTGGGTGTGAATATGAACCATCTGGCAGAAATCAGAAAATCAACCGACAAGGTCGGCGAAGTGACTGCGGAGGCGGCGGCCGAGCTGGGGCTCCTGCCCGGAACGGCTGTCTTCGGCGGTGGCGGTGACGCCTCCCTGATCGGCGTGGGTGCCGGCTCCGTTGCCCTCGGCGACACCCATATATACGCGGGTACATCCGGATGGGTCTCCACGGTTGTTGACAGATCCATTGTCGATCCCTTTGCCATGATTGCCGCGATCGTCGGAGCGCAGCACGGTAAATTCAACTATTTTGCCGAACTGGAGACTGCCGGTAAATGTTTTGAGTGGGTGAAGGATCATCTGGCGCTGGACGAGATCGGGATCTATCTCCAGAAAAAGACGATCGATGAATCTGCAGAACAGATATACAAAAGTCTTTATGATTATCTCTCCCACGTGGTCGACAGTATCCCCGCCGGCAGCAGCGGTGTAGTCTTCACACCGTGGTTGCACGGCAACCGCTGTCCTTTTGAAGATCCCAACGCACGTGGAACGTTCTTCAACATCAGCCTGGAAACGGGGAAAACAGAACTGATCCGCTCCGTACTGGAAGGCATCTGTTTTCATCTGGCCTGGATGCTAGAAGCTCAGGAGAAAAAAATAAGGATATCACCGACAGTCCGTTTCGTGGGCGGAGGCGCCCTGTCAGATGTCACCTGCCAGATTCTTGCCGATGTCCTGGGCCGGAAAGTGGAGACGGTGGATAGCCCCCAGAATGTGGGGACAGTCGGTGCAGCGGTGGTGATTGCCGTCGGCCTGGGAGTGTTCTCCTCCTTTGAAGAGGCCAAGAAACATATCCCTGTGACCAGAACATTTCATCCCGATTCCGGCAACAAGGAGATCTATGATCGCAATTATGCCGTGTTCAAAAATCTGTACAACAGCAACCGGAAAAATTTCAAGCTCCTGAATGAATAAAACATCAAGGTGGCAGAAAAATGAGAGAACAAAAGGGACAATAGAAAAATACAACCTTTCCTATTGTTGTACTGTCATTCAAAGGGAGCCGCAGGCGACTGAAGCCAGGCACAGCGTTTGCCTTTACCCGAGATTCCACGCTGCGCTATCCTTACCATCAAAAAGCATCATTTCTGCCAACACCATTACCCGGAACACAACGTCTGCGTAATGCGAAACACCGCTTGCTCTGAATGACAACGTAAAAGCCCTGCACGCTGGAATAAACTGATGCGACAGTCAACATCGCATTCATCAAGCATAACATCGCCCTATTGCCCGAGATTCCACGCTGCGCTATCCTTGCCAGCAAAAAGCGTCATTTCTGCCAACACCATTATCCGAACACAACGTCTGCGTAGTGCAAAACACCACTTGCTCGGAATGACATGGGGGAGGGCGCCGCAGGCGGCCAAAGACCCCCCGGTCAATTCACCCACTGCCGGATAAAGAAAGAAGCACAACCTGTCATTCTGAGGGAGCGGCTTTTTTTACCGCGACCGAAGAATCCCCTCCTCGAACACCACTCACTGCCGGCATAAACTGGTTCCTGGCTTTTATCTTTTCCCCGTACCGATATGTTGGCGACAGCGACATAGAGTGAATGATTGCCATAGCCGGTGAAGGCGAGGAAGCGAAACGGGACTGCCGACGTGATGTGACAGTGTATTACCTGTCAGATTCCTCGCGGCGCTATTCTTTTACTCCAGTGTTATCATTTCTACATCATTTTTCACTGTTGCTTTATGTTAGCGTTCTTGTTAAGACCGCTTGCTCGGAATGACAGGGGGGGAGGTCGCCGCAGGCGACCGAGGAACCCTACTGCCAGAGAAAAAAAAGGTACAACCTGTCATTCTGAGGGAGCGGCGTTATTTGCCGCGACCGAAGAATCCCCTCCTCGTACACAGCCTACCATCGCTATAAACTGGTTCCTAGGCTTCTCTCTTTCCCCCGTACCGATATGTTGGCGACAGCGACATAGAGTGAATGGTTGCCATAGCCGGTGAAGGCGAGGAAGCGAAACGGGACTGCCGACGTGATGTGACAGTGTAGTACCTGTCATTCTGAGGGAGCCCTGCTTTTGGGGCGACCGAAGAATCCCCTGGTTGACCACACTCACTCCCTGAACCGTTCTTTATGCTATGGCCCATGAACGGCCAAGTCGCCAAGCCAACATATAAAAAAAGAAAGAGTTAAAGTCAGGCAGCCAATGGAACCCATGTCAATACCACTTACTCGGGGGAGAAGCTATTTCCTGGTTTTTATCTTTTCGCATACCCACAAAAAGAGGGCTTCAATTCCTGAAGAATCCCCTCCTCGTACACCACTCACTACCGGCATAAACTGGTTCCTGGATTTTATCTTTCCACCGTACCGATATGTTGGCGACAGCAACATGGAGAAATGGCCCTCGGTTTACACTCCCCTTGACATCATATTCTGCTGAGCCTGGAAGACAAGGCTGTTGATAAATTCGTCGCGGTTGGCATTGTCCCGCCCATCATAATAAACAGAGATGATGGGTATGCCGATCTCCTCGCTCAGAAATCCCTGTTGTGCCTCGCAGGTAGAGGCCGGCATGCAGGTGAATGGACCCACAAAAATTGCCCCGGCCACCCTCTCCCTACCGGCCAGTGCCGCCGTTCTTCCCATGGTCATCGGCGGTTCCCCGGCGGTATGTTCCGGAATATATTTGGTTGATTTCATTCTTATTTCCCGGGGCGAAGGCTCCTCCAGCCCATGGAGCAACGAAGCCGCTGCCTGATCCAGAAGATGCTCGTCACGCAAGGCCAGCCAGTGAATACCCTTGTAGCCCAACTTGTTGAAATAGCGGAAGGGGCCGCCAACCAGTGAGTGATCCAACTTGGCTTTGCGGTAGTTGGTGTAAGTCGTGTAGATGAAAAATTCGGTCGCCGGAGCAAAATAAACTTCCCCCCCGGCAGCCTCGACCCGCCTGATGATGTCCTGGTTATTGCGGTCATCGATACGCACATAGAATTCCCCGGAAATCAGAATGCGCGGGCGGGGATCACCATTGTTGCGGGGAATGGCTGCAAAACGTGATGCTGCCTCCGCAATCACCTTCTCCAGGGGGGCAAGGTGACTCCCACCGAGCAGCTGAAACAAATTGAAACGATGGGTGCGCAGGATGGCATAAACTTTTTCCACATATTCGTTGAAGAGAGCATCAGTTGTACCGGCTTCAAGTTCATAGGGCCGTGTGACATGTGCCATCTTGTAGAGCAGGTCAATGGCCAACATGCCATCATAAACAGCCACCACGAAGGCAGGGCCAAACCTGCCGATGAGCTCGTTAGTCTTCACCGCACAAACCTTGCGGGGGCCATACCCGGCGCGGTCCATGAGCATGGATTGTGCCGAGGCATACAGCCCGTAGCGGCAAGGCCCGCAAGCCCAACCCTGGAATAAAACGAGGTCATCTTCTTCGATCTCGCCGGGATTGTTTTGCGCGTATTCAAGGTAGTCCTGCATGTTCTGGATGAACGGCAGGCATTCATCACCGTTGGTGTAGCGCCGGGCCAGGGTCAGATCCCGGTCTTCACTGCGCAAAAGATCCGCTGTCTCCAGCCCATAATTTTTGAAGAGGGCAGCAAAAACCCCCGAATGACGGGAAGGGTTGGGAATCAAGATCTTCTTCCAGCTGCGGTCATTGGCCGGGGTTGTCCGGGGCGAGTAAAAAGGAACGCTGACACTTTTTTTGCGCGAACGGCAGGTATTCTTGAAAGCTTCCAGGCGGGTGATCATCCCCGCCGGGGCAGTATGTTCATCCAGGGTGAGGCGCAGGTATCCACCGATGTTGTCCAGGAAATGGCGAAGCATGGAGTTGGGCCCGCACCGGAAAGGATCCTGCAGCACCAGATGAAACTGGGGTAGGCCCGTTTTCGCCGCATGTTCATTCAAAAATTGCGCTGCCAGGGCCCCTGAAATCATGCTCTGGGCCTGGGCTGCATAGATGTTGTCCATATCCCCGATCTTCTCCTTCAGATAGCGCCGGAAATCAGCGCGGAGAGGCTCGAGGAAAGATGAACGAATCCTGCCTTCGTACCATCCACGCAGATATTCAAGGAGAAAATCTTGCGGCAAGGCGATCAGCCCCCGTTTGGCTGCATGTGACATCAGATCCTTGGATACAAATGTGTCATAGAGGGTGTAGGAGCGTCCCAGAGTAAGAGCCACCACCAGTTCCGGTTTCTCCCGAAGCCCTTCGATGACCTGGCATGCTTCCAATTCGATCAGCCGCTGAAAATTTCCCTGGGCCTTGTAAGCGTCCTTGAGTGCACGCCGAAAAAGTGAGGGAGAATATCTGTTTCCAAGCAATTTGGCGGCCAGGGGCCTCAGCTGTGCGGCTATATGTGCAGAACCGGCGCGGAAATTGAGCTGTGCATGCAATACCTTTTCATCCGCGATCTTCAGGGAATGCACGGTATAGCCCCGGACCATCATCAGCAAGGGACAGGCCAGTTGACGCGGCCATGTCCCGGCCCAGGGTAGGGGTTCAAGATCGACAATCTCCGGGATGAAGATAAAATCGGGATCATCCTTGACCAGTTGATGATAATGGCCAACCAACACCTCGACCGGGTAACACATATCCGCCGCCAGGCTATTCTTGCCATGTTCCAGCAACTCTTCACCCGATCGGCCGCTCAGGACAACCCTGGCTCCCAGGGTGCGGAAGAAAGCCGCCCAGAACGGATATAGTTCATGGAAAAGTCCGCTGCAGGCAATGCCCACCTCCACGCCCTCCGACAGGGGTTGGCCGGCACTCTCGTAAAATATTTTCTCCCTGATTTTCAGGTAATCGGGAAAATCGACACTTCCCTTTTTACGCTCCAGCTCGGAATAACGCCCGCAACGGTCGCCGTAGATAAATTTGGAACCATCCTTGAACCTGATTATGTCCAGGCGGCAGTTATGTTCATGGGGGCATGAAGCCCGACAAGGCCTCTTTTCCAACGTGTAATCATTGAGATGCTTCAATGTATGAGGTGGCCTGGCAGGCATTCCTTCCTCGATATAAAATGACCTGGCAACCAGTGCCGCTCCCAGTGCCCCGGTCAACTCCGGACGCGGGGGAACGAAGACTTCTTTCTCGCACTTCTCTGCAAATGCAGCAGCCAGGGCGTGGTTCTTGGCCGTCGCTCCCGTGAAGATCAGTCTTCCCTCGATCATCCTGTTTTCCACGGTTTTGCTCAGATAATTGCAGGCCGAAGAGTAGGCCAGGCTGGCCAACTGGGCCTCCAGGGGCAGCCCCCTGGCGGCTGCCGAAACCAACGTTGTCTGGGAAAGAAGCGTGCAGGTATCCCCCAGATCGATGGCGAAATCTGCTTGAAATGCTTTCCGGGAAAACTCTTCCTTGATACTTACACCTAGCAACTCGGCCAGGTTCTCCAGAAAGGTTCCCGTGCCCGCGGCGCACACCGGATTCATGTTGTAGTCGCTCAGGAGGCCGTCCTTGATCTGCACGAACTTGGAATCCTCGCCTCCGATCTCGATGATGGAGAGGGTATGATCGTCGTAAAGCGATTTCACCCCCTCCGCCTGGCAGGTGATCTCGTCCACGGCATAATCGGCATCAAGAATTTTCTGGGCCAGGAAACGCCCCGACCCGGTAGTGCAGGACACCAGTACCGTATCTTCCTTCAGAAGGCCGCCGTACTGCTGGTCGAGTTCCTTCATCAGTTCCAGCACCTGGAGTGCGGGACGCCCGGCAGTGGGCAGATAGATCCCGCCGACAAAACGCCCGCTGCCGTCAATCAGGGCACATTTGGTAGATACCGAGCCACAATCCACCCCCAGATAGACGGTGGAGAGATCAAAGGATTCCTCTGCCTCCGCGTCACTTCCGTAGAAAACCTTCCCGGGATCAAGGGCAGGAAGCGGATTTTCGGGAGTGTAAATTTCCAGCCCCCGAAGCCCCGGATTTATTGCCGACAACGGCAACACCGTCCCACCTACGGCTGCCCCGATAGCATTGACATACTCATGGTCGGGTGGAACTTCAATCTGCACATCACGCTCCTGGCAGTATTCTTCCAGGCACTTGATGATCGCAGGATTGTTGGCCACGCCCCCTACCACGACCAGGGTTCCGGGCCCGGTGATCCGGTTCTGGGCTACCCCCGCTACCACCAGATCCACCAACGCTTTCGCCATCCCGGCAGCCACCGCCGCCTGTGAAGCTCCTTCGTTGATGGCATGGGTCATATCCGATTTGGCAAAGACAGCGCAACGGCCCGAAATCTTCACCGCCGTCCCCGATTGCAATGCCACCTCCGCCAGTTCCCGATCATTGTAGCCCATCCGTGTAGCCTGCTGGTACCAGAATGAACCGCTTCCCGCGGCACATTGCCCGTTGCGGTTGAAGAAAGTAACGGTGTCCTCCGGCCCGAGTTCAAGGTAGTACATATTCTCGTGGCCCAATGCCAGCACGGATCTGGCCTTGATTTTCCGCGCATGAAGCCCTGCCTGCAGAGCTTTCACTTCGAGGATCGGTTTTATGTTCATGTTGTCAGCAATCAAGTTCGCATTGTTGCCTGTTACCCCTATCTTTACCTCCCCCGGCTCCATTTCATCCAACATGCGTTCCAACGATTCTCGTGCTGCCGCAGCAGGGTCGCCGGCGGTGGGTATATACAATTTTTTGATTATTTTTCCGCTCTCTTCATCCCATAACACACTTTTAACGGCAAAGACTCCGACATCAAGTCCCAGCCCCGTAGCAACCTCCATTTCACCCGTATCACGGCCGATAGCAATTCACTCCTTGTTTATGGTTTTTCCACTGCACCAATCTAACACATATTGTGACATTCAATCACACTTGCCAACTCATCCCGTCCATGATATTAAATTATATTCATGAAGTCAATCGACACTTTTGTTCACATGGACAACGATTGCAATTGTTCTATCTGATGTGATTGCACATAGATAATTCATGATATCTGTGTTCTGATAATGTTGAAGGGATAGTCGCTGTGATGAGATAATGCAGATCAAGAATGTTGATTGTTGCTGACCAATTGTCTCGTCTTCAATGGCCCTGGTGTATTCCCCATTTTACAATAACTTCGTCGTCGGCCACGGCGAATGCCAGACCTCTTCCATCAGAGAGCATTCATGGAAAAACGTTCCTACCAGTATGATACCTTTACTTTGTTCTCCGCTTCGTCATAATGGATGATAACTCTGTTGTATGTGGAAGCGAGCATGAAGGCGCTATCTCCAATCTTTATCCTTGTACCTTCATATACCTTCCCCAGTTTGATCGCGTTCCCGTCCGGGACCTGCACCAGCCCCTGTGCAATCGACGTTCCCGGGCTGCCCAGTTCCCCGACGAAAATATCCCCGCCGGCCTTGATATGACCACCGCGGAATAATCGCTGCACGATCACCTTCCCGCCACATTCAAAAGTGGAATTGTAAACCCCGGGACCATCAATAATGATGTCGCCGGTGCATTCCAGCTTGCTATTCTGTGCATAACGTCCGATGATATCTTGTTTTTTAGCTGCCAGCGGAGCAAGGATGTTGATGGCTTCACTGATCAGGCGATGAACCCTTTTCAGGGACTGCTCATCCCTGGCCTCCAACAACCCCTCTTTCAGGAAAAATAAGATCAGTTCATTCAGTATTCTGGCCGCCGTGTCGGGGATGGGAAACCGGGTTCTCTCCAGAAGCAGCTTCTCGATTCTTTCTGCCAGATCGAATACCTCGGGAAATTTTACCTGCAAAATACGGTTCAATATCCGGGGAAAATCGCCGGTGTAGAGCTTGCGTTTTTCGGTCATGACTTCCACGATCTGTTTGTAGTTTTCCACGGCAGCCCCCATGGATGTCTTCAGGAAATTCAGATTCTCTCGCAATTCCCGGCAGAGCAGCGACAACCCCCCGGCCATGACATCGCTATTGATGCAGTTGCCGCCAATGTTCACGTTGCCGCCCGCGGAAATGTATGCCCCGGTGGTGTTCTCGGTGATATGGAGATCCCCATCGGCACTGACACCCATGCCCTCGTCAACAAAACCTTCGACCCTGAGATGCCCCTTGAAACTGACATTTCCCGTATTCATGCTCACATTGCCGTAATGGACATAATATGGATCGATCTTGAAGGCCGCCTCGCGTCCTTTCCTGATCACGGGCCGCCCTTTTGCCTCCGCGATCACCATGGTCCGATCCTCATTCAAGGCAACACCGTCCCGGCAGATAACGCTGGCTTCCTTCACCGGCGGAGGAGGCAGTTCATGGCCCCTGACACTACGGCCGGCCTCCCCTTCCACCGGGGGATGAATGACCCCCAGGAAATCGCCTTCGTTCACCTGGGGGATAATGTAGCGTTCACGATAATTTACCCTGGCCACTTCCTCGTCGTAGACCACCTTTTCTTTCTCGGTGGAGACCAGATATTCCACATACCCATCTACCCCGTTCTGCACCGGGTCTCCCCGGGCAACAACCTTGTTCAAGGGGATGTCCGAAGCGGAGAGTTCCTCCAGGGCCTCGCCATCAATGCCGTAAACAACCCCATTTTCTTTCAGGACAGCCAGGATCTCTTCTCTCAGAACCCTGCGGTGAACCTTCTCCGTCCGCTCCGCCTGAAGCTTCAGATGGTTGGATGGTTTCTGGTCCAGCAGTGTGTAGGTGATCCGCATCTGGGGAGCAGCCTCCACCTCGGCGCTCAATTCATCCCTGGCGATGGAAAGATCTATCCGGGCCGGCACTGTTTCATCAACAGGTTTGAGAACGATCCCGTCCTCTGCATACACATTTTTCCCGCGCTCGACCAGTTCGCCGTTGATGATCACTTCCACTCCCTCGCAAGGCTCCAGGCTAGCCGGATCCCCCAGGCCGTAGGGGCTCAATACCCCTATCTTCCCATCCTTGATCCAGACCAGGCCGTCCATTGCAAGGTTCAGATGCTCCTTCGCCACCGCCGCCCACGAAAACTTTTCACCGACCGTCTTCACAGCATTGAGAGCCAGGCTACGGCGAAGGGGCTCCGTGCCCAATATTCTTTCAACGGCCAGCCGTATATCATCATTGCTCCTGGGATTGACAATCAGGGCATCCCGGTTGTTGCTCAGAAAGACTCTTGCGGGGGATGCCGCCGAAACTACCACCGGGGCTCCGCAGGCCATGGCTTCCATCAACGCCGGGTCGTGGCGCCCCGAAAGGGTAAGATCGATATATGCTCCGGCGCGGCGGTAATAGGAAACAAGCAGTTCCCGGTCGGTAATCCGGGGGAACATGATACGTTCTTCCAGACCGTAATCCTGGGCGATTTTCGCCAGTTTATCTTTCTGGAGTGCATCCCGGCGGTCGGTGGTCTTTCCGTATGTACCGATGATCAGAAAGAGATGGGGGTGTTTTCCGGCCAACGCGGCAAAAACATGAATGAGCCTGTCCAGACCATGATGAAGGTTGTTGCGAGCCATGGTCAGAACATAACGCTCTGGCAAACCGACATCATCTTTCTCTTCCCCTTTCAATGCCGGAAAGAAGATGCCGGTATCCACACCCGGGGGGATCACGGCGACGTTCTCCCCTTCATATCTGTAGGAGTCCCGGTAATCGGCCCGTTCCGTGTTTTTCAAGGCTATGATTCCACGGGCTTTCTTGAAAATATTCTTTTCCAGCTCGACAAGTTTTCTCTGATGTCGCCGCTCGGAATCCAGTTCCGGAAAGTCTCCCCCATCGCCCCCCTGCAGGGCAAGGGAATGGGGCGTATGCATGAACCAGGAGCCTGACCGTTCCACAATTTTAATGGCTGCATATCCTGCTTCCCAGCCATGAGAATGAAAGAATTCATAGTCTATTTCCCGCTCATGAATGTAGCCGAGAATCCCATCGGCAACCGAATCCAGCACCGGCAACAGATCCTCCGTATCCTCGGTCCAGGGCGGCGCAGGTAAATAAACAATTTGTACATCTTCATTTACCTGTTCCACCTTCTTCTCTTTGCCATGGTTTCCGGTAAAGATGTCGACCTTTCGACGTCCCTGTCGCGCCAGGGAAACTGCCAGACTCCGGACGTATTCCGCCCGTGCGGATCCCCCGTCCTCTCCAAGATTGATCATCGCCATTCTTTTTTCCATTGACATAATCTCCCTTGTTTGGAAGTCCTCTTACATTTTATTCTATAATGGGGCGGAATCTTCCTGCCAGTTTTACTCATGTCTTACCTGTTCGTAAGCCCACTCCAGCCACTGCATAACAATCTCAAGATCCTCTTTCTCCACGGTGGCACCGCACCAGAAACGCAACCCCGGCGGGGCTTTCCGGTATGAAGCGATGTCAAACGCAACATCTTCTTTTTCCAACAATTTCACCAGCTGCTTGACTTTCTCCCTGGGCAAGTCCAGTTTCAAGCAGACACTGGTGTTTGACCTTATCGCCGGATCGGAAACCAGGAAATCAACCCAGGGATGAACTGCCACGAACTCTTCCACGACCTGCAAATTGTCCTGGCTGCGCTTTATCAGGGCCGGCAGTCCGCCGATGGATTCCGTCCATCCGAGGGCAGCCAGATAATCCTCGTTGCAGAGCATGGAGGGGGTATTGATCGTGGATCCCTCGAAAATTTCCGCAGCCAGCTTTCCTCCTTCTTTGAGCTGGAAAATACGCGGCATGGGCCATGGCGGTGTATATCCCTCGATACGGTTTACCGCATGGGGGGAAAGCACCAGCATGCCGTGAGCAGCTTCGCCTCCCAGCACTTTCTGCCATGAGAAGGTCACGACATCAAGTTTCTCCCAGGGAATCTCCATGGCAAAAACGGCAGAGGTCGCATCACAGATGGTCAAACCTTCGCGCGTTTCCGCTATGAAATCACCGTTTGGAATTTTCACGCCGCTGGTCGTTCCATTCCAGGTAAAAACCACGTCGTGATCGAAGTCGACATCGCCCAGCTCGGGTAAAAAACCGTAATCTGCAGAGTAGATACGAACCCCGTCAAGCTGCAACTGTTTCTCTATATCCCTGGCCCAATTCATGCCAAAAGCCTCGAAGCATATCACATCCACCGGCCTTTCTCCCAGAAGGTTCCACAGTGCCATCTCCATCGCACCCGTGTCCGAGGCGGGAACTATTCCGAGAAGATAGCCGGCGGGAATACCCAGAATTTCCTTTGTTTTTTCGATTGATTTGTGTAGCCGCGCTTTCCCCGGGACACTGCGGTGCGACCTGCCCAGAAGGCTCCTGTCCAGCTTTTCCAGGCTGTAGCCGGGAAATTTGGGACAGGGGCCGGAAGAAAAACGCGGGTTGCGCGGTTTGAGCATCGGTCTCGATACTGCCATTTTATAAAGATCTCTCCTTGTCGCTGTTTATTTTACAGGGATGATCAGGGAGCATCCTGACACATCACCGCCTCGATTCTTTCCATGGCCCAATCTATCTCCTCTTTTTTGATGATCAGCGGGGGGGCAAAGCGGATGACGTTATCATGGGTCTCCTTGCATAGAATACCCTTCTCCTTCAAAGCTACACAGAGTTGGCGAGCATTGCCCCTATCTTTCTCGATCTCGAGGGCGATGAGCAGTCCCCGCCCCCTTATCTCCTTGATCCGGGGGCTGTTCATCCCTCGCAGGCAACGCATGAAGTAATCGCCGATGGCCGCCGCATTTTCTATGAGGCATTCCTCGATGATCACCCGGAGCGCCTCACGGGCCACGGCGCAGGCCAGTGGGTTGCCCCCGAAAGTGCTGCCGTGATCCCCGGGGAGAAAAACACCCAGAATATCATTGTTGGAGAGGACAGCTGAAACCGGATAAAAACCGCCCGAAAGTGCCTTGCCGATCAGGGTGGCATCAGCCTCGATCCCCTCGTGTTCCTCGGCCAGCATCTTTCCTGTCCTGCCCAGCCCGGTCTGTATCTCGTCCAGGACGAGGGCAATTCCGTGCCGGTCACAGATCTCCCTCACTTCCTTCAAATACCCATCGGGAGGTATGATTACCCCGGCTTCTCCCTGGATCGGTTCGACAAGGAACGCAACCGTATTCGGGGTGATGGCCCTCTCCAGGGCTTCACTGTCACCAAAAGGAATGCTTACAAAACCGGGGGCAAAGGGGCCGAATCCGTCGCGATAGCTTTCCTCGGTGCTGAAGCCGACGATAGCCAGGGTACGCCCGTGGAAATTGTTTTCGGCAACGATAACCTCCGCCTTGCCGTCGGGGATGCCTTTTTCCCGGTACCCCCACTTCCTCACCGCCTTGATTACCGTTTCAACCGCCTCGGCGCCGCTGTTCATGGGCAGAACCTTGTGAGAACGGGTCATCTCACAAATTTCTTTGTAAAAGAGGGGCAGCTGGTCATTGCGGAATGCACGAGAAGTAATGGTCAGCTTTTCCAGTTGATCGATCATCGCCTTTTTGATTCGTGGATGGCAATGCCCCTGGTTGAGCGCCGAATATGCCGCCAGGCAATCGAGATATTTGCGCCCCTCGACATCATAGACCCAGATACCCTTGCCCCTGTTGATGACCACGTCCAGTGGCATATAATTGCGGGCACCGTACTGATCCTCCAGTCTGATAAAATAATCGGTGTTGTTTCCAATTTTCTCCATGATGAATCCTCCTCAAAAATACTGTTTCTGGTATTATATGTTTTGGGAAATATAGTGCCTTCGGAACCGCACCGCTACTCCTCGACCCGGAAAAATGACTCGTCAAACTCCGGTTTATCATCATAGCGAGCCATGAAAAGCCCGGGCAGGGTATCGATCTGTTCAAAGAGGAACGGATCGGCATCTATCCCCGCCTCGTGCAGTGCCGCCAGTACATCCTCGGCCGCTGGGGGACAGCCCTTGACAGCTATCATGCGGTTGATTTTCGGATTATCCTTGTGAGCGTTGTACATGCACTGGCCCAGCAGGATGGTCGCCCCCATACCCTCGGACGGCTCCATGGATTTACCGGTCAAAACTTCGATCTTCTTCCAGGGTTCCCCCTTCCATGCATAGCGGATAGCATTGAGAACCAGCCCGTTGTAGGCAGAACAGTAAGTGCACATGGTCAGATCGAACTTGCGATAAAAAAGACCCGAGATCCCCTGACGCGCCAGGGCAGCAGGCATCTCCCCCTCTTCATTCTTGACATACTCAAAATCGTGGGGATGATACGAGGAAACTTCCTCCACACTTTCCCCCACCACATCGATATCTGATAGATCAGTGGCTCTTCCTCTGTTCCGTGCTGCCAGTGCCAGATATGGAACCTTCCCCGGTTCATGGCCCAGCAGCCTGGCTCCCACCAGATCGGCGGAAAGAGGATCGGGGGAAGCTACCAGAAGATTGCTCCGCCTCATCCTACCGTCAAAGGAAGGCCCCCTTTCCAGCGAATAGATCCCGTCGATCACGGTGAGCATGGGCGGCATCCGATCGGCCAACCGGGAAACATGGAAGTGAAGATCTTTTTGCGGATCGGCGCTGTGGCATTTTTTCCGGGAAGAGATATCGATGGTTCCTTTCAGGTTCTTGATCCCCAGGCTGACCACGGTCTGGTTGTGGGACTTCAACACCGGGACACTGACCACGAAATCGCTATTGATGATATCCTCGTTGAATTTCAGGTTGATGCCATCTCCCAGATCAACCGATGTGAAAGGGCGGGTCATGACATTGATATATTTTACACCGTATTTCCGGCGGAGGTTCTCGTACCCAAGAGTGTTGAATGCATGCTCGGGGGTCTCCGTATCCTTGCGATCAACGACGATCCCCTCGCCGATGGTTATATGATCTATTCCATGTTCCTTCAGAAGAACGACCACATCCTCGATGATCCGTGAGGTGGTGATGACCCCCCACTTGGGGAAGGCGCAGGCTTTCGTCCAGAACACGATATTGGGCTTGATAAAAACGCGGGCATTGGCAGGCATGTGATCAAGGCCCTTGCAGCTTGAAACCACTTCACGTACCGATTCATAAGGCTTTTCATAACGCACGATCGAAACCAGATACTTGTCCATGAAACAGCAGACCTCCTTCATACAAACGCGTACCGGTCAGCCAACCTGTCCCACGATGCGAACGATTCAATTTTAGCATATAATGGCGATGCGGTCACCTGTTACCCCCAACAAATATGATGTTTTCCCGTGCAAGAAAGATAAAAATCTTTGAACAATAGCGGCATCATTTCCCCCCGGACCGGCCGGGGTAAAGGAACGGTCATGAGCGTGGGTGGGCTACACATCTTCCGTGCCACGGGACACGGGGCAGGGGCGGAACGGAAAAACAGGTGAAAAGAGAACGAGTGTGCCGCAGAAAGCAACATTGCAACTGAATTATTCATTCTTTTTCCATGCAAGTTCATGACTCTGTTTGAAGCTGTTAAAACGGCGGATTACATCGGGGTTCATTCTCAGAAAAAGATTCAACATATGCATATTCTGCAACGTGGCCGGGCTCACATGGTGTTCGATCATCTCCGTCTCTTTCAACAGACTATCCTCATCGCTCAACACCGCCATGAACTCTTCGATGATGCGATGGCGCTGCAACAAGAATTCTCCGATCCTGCTTCCCTGTTCGGTCAGAAAAATAATACCGTATTTTTCATATTTTAAAAAACCCATGTCCGCAAGTTTTTGCACCATCCTGGAAGCCGACGACGGTTTCACATTCAATCTTTCTGCAAGAGCATTGATCCGTACATGATCCCGCTCGAGGATACCACGATAGATCATTTCCAGATAATCTTCCATCGCCGGGGTCAAAGTTTTCTCCTCCTGATCTTTAAGTTCGTAGCCTCGCACGGTATAAAAATCCCGCTTTTTTTTCTTCTTCATTCCGCCCCTTCCAATCTACCCTTGATGGACAGAAACAAAATATGGCATCCCTGTCCTCCCCGGTCATGGCCATCAGTTCCGCAACCCGGATAAACCATACCCCGACAATTACATTTCCCCCTGTTAACCTATATTCAAGATACACCCCGTTTAATGCCCTGCCCCGTGAAAATGCGAGATGTTTGCTACCGGCGATGTAACACTTGTCAAAAAAGGCCATATATTGGTTTAGGAAAACTTGTTTTCCCGCCGCTAGGGTGGCAAAAATAAAATATTTCACAAATTATTGATCCCGGAAGAGGGGTTTTTCAATGAAATACACCTTGCTCCCCATGCATCAGTTACCACCTGGTGAGAAAGCCAGGGTAAAAATAATGAATTGCCGCGGAAAAATCCGCCGCCGGATGCTGGATCTGGGGATTGTCCATGGAACAGAAATAGAACTACTGATGAGAAGCCCCTCCGGTGACCCTTCGGCATACTTTATCCGGGGAGCAGTGATTGCTCTCCGCGCAGACGTAGCCTCCCAGATCATGGTAGGAATATCGATGTAACCGTCAGGCGGTAATGACAGCCTCCGGCACAATCTTATCATACCTTTTTGCAAGGCTACAATTTTTACAACCTTGAAAAGAAAAAAATGGCGGTGGAAAATGTTTTTCAGTTTCAGAAACAAACCCGGTGGAATTGTATCTCCACGGAGAAAATATCCGACGGGAAAAACATGGATGCCGGACGGCACTGAAACCCCGGATGTGGCCCTGGCCGGCAATCCAAACGTGGGCAAGAGCACACTCTTCAACAGTCTTACCGGCCTCCGGCAGCATACCGGCAACTGGCCCGGCAAAACCGTTCTTGTTGCCACGGGAGAATGCCGCCACGGAGGTAAAACCTGTACCCTGGTGGACACTCCCGGCATCTATTCCCTCATATCCGCCTCGGGCGATGAGGAGGTCGCCCGCGATTACATCTGTTTCGGTCAACCGGCGGCCACGATCATCGTTGCCGATGCCACCTGCCTGGAAAGAAACCTTATTCTTGTTCTGCAAACCCTGGAGATAACCGGAAGGGTCGTTCTCTGTGTCAATCTTATCGACGAGGCCAACCGCAAAAAAATAAGTATCGATCTGGAAAAACTTTCTGTTGCCCTGAACATTCCCGTCGTAGCCACCAACGCCAGGGATAAGCAAGGATTGAAAAAACTGATGAAAGCAGTCCACCGGGTCGCAAGCACCGCGACGACGGGTTTGCACCCCATGCATATACGTTACAGCCACCCCATCGAGGAAGCTGTCGCCATGATCGAGCCCCGCGTCCGAAAACTGCTGGAAGGCCGCCCCCCGCTCGACAGCCGATGGACCTCACTCAAACTGATCGAAGGGGACCCTTCAATGATACGCGCCATCCATGAATACACGGGGACAGTGAACGCCGATACGGACCGTGACCTGGGTGAGGGGTTGGAGAAAGCCATGGCCCATCTGACCGAAAACGGGATCGGTCCCGAGCAATTCCGTGACCACCTGGCATCAAGAATCGTGCTGATGGCGGAAAATATTTGCCGGGACTCGGTTACCTTTGCCGACAAGCATTATACCCGCACCGACCGGCGTATCGACCGCCTCTTGACTTCAAAAACATTTGGAATACCCATCATGCTCGCCCTGCTTGCGGCAATATTCTGGATCACACTTGTCGGAGCCAATTATCCGTCCGCCCTCCTGGCCACTTTATTGTTCAAAGTGGAAAAAATACTGGAAGCCCTCCTATCATGGTGCGGGCTGCCCTTTCTGCTCGGGGATGTGATGCTCCGGGGAGTTTACCGCACGATCGCCTGGGTGGTGGCGGTAATGCTACCCCCCATGGCCATCTTCTTCCCCCTCTTCACCCTGCTCGAGGACCTGGGTTACCTGCCCCGGGTTGCTTTCAACCTTGACAACTTTTTCAGGAAGGCCGCCGCACACGGCAAACAGGCGTTGACCATGTGCATGGGATTTGGCTGCAATGCGGCGGCAGTGATTGGCTGCCGCATCATAGATTCTCCCCGGGAGAAACTTATCGCCATCATCACCAACAATTTTGTTCCCTGCAACGGCCGTTTTCCTGTTCTTATCGCTATCGCCACCCTGTTTATCGGCGGATCGGCCAGCGCGGGCATTCTCCGTCAGTCAGGGGCGGTGCTGGCCATCGTCGCCACGGTGGTCCTGGGGATAATAATCACCCTGACAGTATCGAAGATTCTTTCCCGGACAATTCTCAAGGGCCTGCCCTCCTCCTTTACCCTTGAACTCCCCCCCTACCGCAAACCCCGGTTGGGGCAAATAATAATCCGTTCCATCCTTGACCGCACCCTTTTTGTTCTGGGAAGAGCGCTAATCGTGGCTGCTCCGGCCGGTCTCCTCATCTGGTGCCTGACCAGCATTGAAAGCGGTGGCATGACTCTGCTTTCTCATCTAATTCTCCTTCTGACCCCCTTTGCCAGACTGTTTGGCCTGGATGGGTTTATCCTCGTAGCTTTCATCCTGGCCTTTCCCGCCAACGAACTCATCATCCCCGTCCTGGTCATGTGCTATGCCGCCACGGGAACCCTGGCCGAGCCGGAAAGCCTTGAAGGGCTGAGGGAACTCTTTGTCTCCCACGGTTGGACATGGGTTACCGGAATTTCGGTCATGCTGCTCACCCTGATGCATTACCCCTGCGGAACCACTTTGTTGACCATTCGTAAAGAAACGCAGAGTTGGCGCTGGACGGTGGCCTCGTTCCTGGTGCCCACGATAACAGGGCTTGCCGCCTGTTTCCTGTGGGCATGCTTTGCCCGGCTTCTGGGTTTTTTATGATGTTCCGTGTTTCTTGCTCGATATATTGGGAAGGTTATGGCGAAAGCAAGGTGTGATCGAGGAGGGGATTCTTCGGGAACTGAAGCTCTCTTTTGTGGGTATGCGAAAAGATAAAAACCAGGAAATAGCTTCTCCCCTGAGTAAGTGGTATTGATGCAGGTTTCATTGGCCGCCTGACTTTAACCCCTTCTTTTTTTTATATGTTGGCTTGGCGACTGGGCCGTTCATGGGCCATAGCATAAAGAACGGTTCAGGGAATGTGGAGTCGACTAGGGGATTCTTCGGTCGCCCCAAAAAAAAGGGCTCCCTCAGAATGACAGGTAATACACTGTCACATCACGTCGGCAGTCCCGTTTCGCTTCCTCGCCTTCACCGGCTATGGCAACCATTCACTCTATGTCGCTGACGCCAACATATCCGTACGGGGAAAAG
>JAAYSV010000002.1 GCA_012518215.1 Bacillota bacterium | reverse complement strand
CGGGAACACCTCCAATCTTCACGTCCTGTGAAGTATCCGGCTGCCGACATCACGTCGGCAGTCCCGTTTCGCTTCCTCGCCTTCACCGGCTATGGCAACCATTCACTCTATGTCGCTTACGCTAACATATCGGTACGGGAAAAGATTTAAACCAGGGAACCAGCTTATGCCGATGGTAAGTGGTGCTTGAGGAGGGGATTCTTCGGTCGCCCAAAAAAGCCGGGCTCCCTCAGAATGACAGGTATGGCTGAATGACAGGTAATGCATTTTTTACTATACCACCATGTAGGGGGGCTTTTACGTTGTCATTCAGAGCAAGCGGTGTTCTGCATTATGCAGGCGTTGTGATTTGTGGAAAAGGTAATGTGGGAATACTAACACTTATTGGTACGAGTAGCGCAGCGTGGAATCTCGGGCAGAGGGAAACGTTGTGCTTTACGGGGAAAAAAGACCTGGAACCAGTTTATAGCGGTAATAAGGGGTACTTGAGGAGGGGATTCTTCGGTCGCCCCAAAAAACAGGACTCCCTCAGAATGACAGTACTGGAAAAACAGTCGTGCGGAATGCCACAATACCGGGGAAGGAGTGCGGCGTCCTCCCCCCCCTGTCATTCCGAGCAAGCGGTGTTAAACAAGAACACCAACATGAAGCTATAGAGAAAAATGATGTAGAAGTGGTAACACCGGAGTAAAAAAATAGCGCCGCGAGGAATCTGACAGGTTGTACTCCGGACGGGGAACTTTTCTTGAATTATCTCTTTCCCGATTGTATAATGTTGTAATGTAACCTGGCTGAATAATCATCGGCCAAATATTTGTTGGACGGAACGAGGGACAGCAATGAACCGTTTCAAAACTTTTTCTCTTATGCTTCTATTGACCATCATCCTTGTGGTTCTGGGAGGGATCATCGGCGGAGAGGAAGGGCTCATCGGAGCGTTTATCTTTGCCCTCCTGTTGAATTTCTTTTCCTACTGGTTCAGTGCCAAGCTGGCGGTGATGATGACCCGCTCGCGTCCCTTGAAAGAAGAAGAGGCACCCGAGGTTTACCGTGCCGTGCGTGAACTCGTCACCCGTTCCGGTATGCCCATGCCTGCACTTTACCTGATGCCATCGATGCAGCCCAACGCTTTTGCTTCCGGCCGCAATCCCCAAAACGCCATCGTTTCGGTTACGGTCGGCCTCCTGAAACTGCTGGACTACGAGGAACTGAAAGGCGTCCTGGCGCATGAACTGGCCCACATTCGCAATCATGACATTCTGATCAATACCGTCGTGGCTGTCTTGGCCGGTGCCTTGACATTTATTTCCCGTATAGGCCTCTGGGGCGGTTTCGGGGGTAGTCGGCGCGGCGGCGGTCGGGGAGGCGGCCCGATAGCACTTCTGTTCAGTATCGTCGGCCTGCTGCTGCTTCCCTTTGCGGCGATGCTCATCCGCATGGCGATTTCCCGCTCACAGGAATTTGAAGCCGATGCTACCGGGGCGGCCATCGCCGGTCATCCTCATGGCCTGGCGGACGCCCTTGGCAAGATGCAGACCTTTGCGTTGCCGGGACGGCGGCAGCCCATCAATGTCAGCGAGGCAACCGCCCACATGTTTATCATGAACCCGCTTTCGGCCAGGGGTATGAGCGCCCTGTTCAGCACCCATCCACCCCTGGAAGAACGGATAAGGCGCCTCCGGGCGATGGAAATATAAAAACGCTGCCCGGGATTTGCACCGGGTCAAAAACCCTGTTCGGTACGGTAGCATTTTCCAGGCTGCCGGCCAGAATGATCGTTCTGCATGAACCCGATACCCGGGCTGACTGGAAAGGAGCACGATGACAATGATGATGGTCGTGAAGAAAGCGATGAAAAAAAGGTTTGGTCTGGTTGTTTTCGTCTTTCTGTTTCTGGCTCTTTTTCTGGCCACGATTTCCGGCTGTGGCTGTGATGCCGGGGAAGAAGGGGCAGGTAAAGACGTTACCCCTGATGGCGAGGATGGGCCCGACGAACTCACCCCCGAGCAGGCCAGGCGGCTGGCGGCAGATACACTGGATATGATTCTTTATCTGGCTTCGGGTGGCGATGAGAGTGCCGGCACCTTTGAACACGAAGGCCAGGAGATGGTTTATCTCGAAGCACAGATCGGCACTACCAGATCCGAGTTGAAGGAATATCTTGGCGATTATGTTACCCCCGGCCAGGCGGAGGATCTGATCGAAGAAATGTATGTGATCGAACATCAGGGGCAGCTGGCCATCCCCGTCAGCGGAAGCGGTCTCAGATCGTCCGATCTTGAAAGCCTTGAACTGACCCTGGAATCCAGGGATCTGCACCGGACTGTTTATCGTTTTCGGCTTGCCGATGCTCCGCAGGAAAATTATTTCACGCTCACCTTTGCCTGGGTTGATGGGAAGTGGCTGATCGACGACAGGGATTTTGAACTCTGGTGAAAGGGCTTCGATTCTTTCAGCAATATTTGATTTAGAGGAGATGATTATTTGAACCCCGACATATTTGTCTTTGGCGGAATAAGACTGCCTCCCTACCCGACCATGATGATCGTTTCCCTGGCCATCGGCATTCCTATCGCGGTTCGGATGCTGGTCAAGGACGAGGGCTTCACCCTCTGGCGGGCCATCGAAATTTCCCTTTTTGTACCTGCCGTCAGCCTGGTCGGCGCCCGCCTTCTCTATATAGTCCTGCACCCGCAATACATGTCGCCCGAATTCATTTTTTTGCCGCGTATCGCGGGGATGACTTTCTACGGTTCAACGATCGGGGCAGTTCTGGCCATCTTTGCATGGTGCCGCTGGCGGCAGAAGACCAGCTTCATGATCGTGGCCGACGTGGGGGCACCCATTTATTTCATGGGATATTCCCTCGTGCGCATCGGTTGTTTTTTTGGCGGTTGTTGCTACGGTAAAGTCAGTGACGTCCCCTGGGCGGTGGTCATGGTTACCGCCGGCAACGTTCTCCGTCATCCCGTTCAGCTCTATGCCTCCGCACTGGCGGCGATCGGTTTTTTCCTTCTGTTATGGTTGCGCCGGGTGCAGCCCTTTGTCGGCCTCACCACCCTGAGTTTTTTTCTGTATTACGGGTTGCTTCGTTTCACCACCGAATTTTTCCGTGAACATGATGCCGCCATCTACTGGGCGGGGCTGACCATGGCCCAGGTGTACAGCCTTCTCATTGCACTCTGTGCCGTGATATTGATCATCATCTTTTACAGGCGGGAGAAGGTCTCAGAAGGCAGGGGTTTTTCCGGTTAGGGCCATATTTTGTTCCCACGGGGGAATTATCCCTGAACCGTTTCACCGGGTTTCTTCGATATTTTGATCGCAGGAAAATGAGTTAACGGGTTCAACAGCGGCTTGCGGCACCTAAAGAACCAGTTCCTCGCCGTAATCGGGTACGATCACTTCCATTGACGGAAATTCCTGTTGCACCTTCCGGACAAAACTCGGGTAGTCCACAGTGCTGGAAACCGGGGGAAAAGTATCATCGAAATGGTGCAGGTAGATGGCCCTGGGTTTCAGGCGCTGCAAGATGGGCATGGAAAAATCATTCAGATCCGAACGCCCCTGCAGAGGGATGGTCAGCAGATCAACACCTTGCGGGTAAGCCACATCGGGTGCCAGACTGAGGCTGCCCATGTGCAAGATCCTTTTCCCGGCCGCTTCTATTTCCCAGAGAAGCACTTCCCCCTTGGGATACTTGCGGTTCAAACCGATAATTTTGCCCAGATTTTCCCCATAATCAAACACCCGTCGGTTGAAAGCGGTTTTGAGGATCAATTTCAGGTCAAAAACGATATGCCGGGACCGCCAGACGGTGAATTTGAAATCACCGATTTCAAAACGATCCCCCGGCGACACGATCTTTATTTTCTTTGCATCCATGCCTTCCCGGCGCAGGGTCTGCGCTGCCACCCCCGCACAGTAAACATCCTGACCGTATTTTTTTACCAGGTCAGGCACATCGACCAGATGATCAAAATGCCCGTGCGTGATCAGAATAGCCCTGGCATCTGCCGCTACTGCATGGTTATAAGCATTGATCTTATCATTCATCGACACAAAAGGATCGAAGATGACACTACTGTCTCCAACGCTCATGAGTATAGTTGCTGTTCCAAACCATTTCCATTTTAGCTGCATGGATAGAACCTCTCTTTCATTTGATTTCCATCTTGCCTTTCCTGTTTCAAAACAGTTTTATGAAATAATCAATGCTTATATTATAACATAATTTGCAAAATGCAGGATATTTGCGGGGTGAAAAACACCTTCCCGTACGGACACGTTATTGCAAGTAGATTTGCAGGGGGTAGTGGGTGGTGTGCGAGGGGGGTTTTTCGGTCGCCTGCAGCGACCTCCCCCCCTGTCATTCCGAGCAAGCGGAATTTAACAAGAACACCAACATGAAGCTATGGAGAATAATGATGTAGAAACGGTAACACCGGAGTGAAAGAATAGCGCCGCGAGGAATCTGACAGGTGTACATTCTTTCTCTTTGCCGATAGGGTAGGGGTGTACGAGAAGGGGATTCTTCAGGTGACTGAGGCTCTATTTTGTGGGTATGCGAAAATATAAAACCCAGGAATCAGTTTCCCTCCGTGAGTAAGTGGTATCGATAAGGATTTTCTTGGCCGCCCACGTTTTCTATTTCTTTTTTTTATATGTTGGCTTGGCGACTTGGCCAGGGGAAAACAGGAAACAGTTTATGGCAGTGGTGGGGTATGTACGAGGAGGGGATTCTTCGGTCGCCCCAAAAGCAGGGCTCCCTCAGAATGACAGGTAATACACTGTCACATCACGTCGGCAGTCCCGTTTCGCTTCCTCGCCTTCACCGGCTATGGCAACCATTCACTCTATGTCGCTTACGCCAACATATCTGTACGGGGAAAAGAAGGAACCAGTTTGTGTCGATAGTGAGGTGTGTACGAGAAGGGGATTCTTCGGTCGCCCTAAAAAACAGGGCCCCCTCAGAATGACAGGTAGGGCACTTTTACTCCAGTGGGCAGGAGACATGCTTTTACGTTGTCATTGCTATGGAAGTAAATGAACTCCAGCATAAATATACTTAAGTGTGTACGAGAAGGGGATTTTTCAAGCGGCTGTGGCTATCTCCCACCTCTGTCATTCCGAGCAAGCGTTGTTTAACAAGAACACCAACATATAGCCACAGAGATAAATGTGATATAGAAATGGTAACACCGGAGGGAAAGAATAGCGCCGCGAGGAATCTCGGTAAAAAGCAAGCGCTGTGCTTTTGTATTCCTTGACAAGAGGCCGTTCCCTTATATAAAATTTACTGTAGATCTTCAATTGATAATTATGTTTAAATGGGTCCGGCCCGAACACTATCAGTCTAAAAATAATGCCCCAGAAGGAAACGATCAAGATGAAGATTGGCCTGATATCCACACCCGGCAACCGCATATGGCATGACATTGTTGAAACTTTGGCCCCCTTGCAGGATCGAATAGAAGTGCATGTTTACGCCCCTGACCAAGATATTGATGTAGGTGGGACGGACGGGAACAGCATCATCTTCTCCGATAGTCTTGAAAGCAATCTGTCAGGCGCGGATATGGTCATCAACCTGATCGGTTGCCAGAATCCGGATCATGATATGTATCGATATTCGGTCGGTGGGATCGACATCGAATTGCGGAACTCCAGAACCATTTCAGCCATGCTTGGCGGAAAAGGGGTATGGGAAGAAATTGACCGGCTTTGCATTGCTATGAAGGATGCCCACCTTCAGAACGCAGTTATCATCAATGCCGGTGGAATGCCGGATATTGTCACCGCTTATCTGCAGCAAGCCCACCAGATAATCAGTTTCGGGATAAGCAGAAAAGCTGATCTGGTTGTAAAGACTCTTCTTGGGGCTATTTCCGTGAATGAACATGAAGGAGCATTGGCTTGCAAACTAGCCGGGGTTTGTGACCATCTCTGGGTTTCAGCTATAAAGGATCCCGCAGGCCGGGACATTTACCCCCGACTGAGGGAAAAAGTTGGGGAATTGGACCTCGATCTTACCCGCAACGACCTGACCAGGGATGGACTTCGTAGCATGAAATTTTATGGTTACTATCATTCTGCCAATGTGCCGGATCAACCTGCCGAAGAAATAATTTTCAAATTGATACACGCTTACCTGTCCACGGAAGAAACAACAGTTTACCTCAATGCAATCAATGGTGACAGTATCAATGGACTGGATATGGATGCCATTGTCGAAATTCCTTTTATCTTTGGCAACTGCAAGATGAACAGGGAGAAGGTCAACCTTCCGTTTCCCTGTGTTCTGGTCATCGACGATCTGGCTGGAGCTGTTATCCTTACCGTGAAGGCTTTGGTTACAAGATCGGTTACCATGTTCAAGCGTGCGCTCAAACTGGATCCCTACCTGGCCCCTCTGTTAACACTGGCGGAACTGGAAGATCTGGCCGATGACATCCTGCGGCGGGGCGACCTGGCAGGGTTCTTCAAGGAGGAGTAGATTTGAGAATCTGTTTTTTGGGTGCGGGAAGTACCGTATTCGCCAAAAATGTTCTGGGAGATTGCATCCGTACGCCGGAACTGGGAAAATTCGAGATCGCTTTGCACGACATTGATGAGCAAAGATTGAACGAATCATTTGTCATCGTTTCGGCTGTGAACAGAAGATATGGCCAGCCGGCGACCATCAGCAAGTATCTTGACCGTCGGCAGGCGTTGCAGGGTGCAGATTTTATCATCAATGCCATACAGGTAGGGGGATATGACCCCTGTACCATTACTGATTTTGAGATACCCAAAAAATATGGTTTGAGGCAGACGATTGCTGATACCCTTGGAATCGGGGGCATATTCAGGGCCTTGCGGACCATCCCCGTTCTGGAAGAGTTTGCCCGTGATATCGAGGAGATCTGTCCCGAAGCACTTTTCCTGAATTATTCAAACCCCATGGCCATGTTGACCGGGTATCTGCTGATGCATACCGGAGTGAAAGCAGTCGGGCTGTGCCACAGCGTTCAGGTCTGTGTCCCATGGCTGCTCCGCACGGTTCGCCTGGGAAAACACATTGATACTTGCCGTTACAAGATCGGAGGCATAAACCATCAGGCATGGTTATTGAATATTGAAGACAGGCAGGGCAACGACCTCTATCCCTTGATCAGAAGCATTTCCCGATCGGGGAAATACAAGCACAATATTGCCCATGTAATCCCCGATAAGGTCCGCCACGATATGATGAAACATTTTGGATGTTATATTACCGAATCATCGGAACATGCTGCTGAATATTTGCCATATTACATCAAGGAGCGTTGTCCAGAATTGATCAAGGAATTTCAGATCCCCCTGGATGAATACCCCCGCAGATGTCGGGCGCAAATCAAAGGATGGAAAATTGCAAGATTTTTCATGACTTTCAAGCGCAGGTTGGGGCACCGGAAGACGCATGAATTTGGATCTTACATCATCAAGGCCGCGGTTGAAAATAGACCTTATGCGTTCAACGGAAGCGTTCTGAATACGGGGGGTATCATCTCGAATTTGCCGGAATATGCCTGTGTGGAGGTACCCCTGACTGTTGACAGGGATGGATTCCATGTCGAAAAATTTGGTCGGTTGCCGGAAGAGCTTGCTTTCTTGAACCGGACCAATATCAATGTTCAGGTAATGACCATCCTGGCAGCCAGGGAACGGAAAATGGAATATGTCTATACGGCCGCAGCTCTCGACCCTCATACCTCTTCGGAACTCAACGTGGACCGGATAGTGGCACTTTGCGATGAGCTTTACGAAGTTCATCACCGAGGTGGATGGATGCCGGCGTACAGCAAATGATTATTCCCGCGTTGACACTTTGCATTTCCCCCAAAACCGCCGTGGTAGAATCAAGACGTTGGAAAACAACGCGGCAGAACCACATCGTGATCATTGCTGGTAGCGGTATGCAAAAAGTTTTGGTATTTTAAAATAAATATGGGGGTTGCCATGACAGGCCAGCGTATTTTCAAACAAATTTTGCTGTGGGGTCCGGTCCTGATCCAGATGGGATTGATTACTTATTTTTCTTCTCAACCGGCCGGGAGCGATGTGCTGAAATCATTTCCCCTTCCCGCCAAAGTCGGGCATCTCTGCGGATATGCACTGCTGGCCTTGCTCCTTTATCGTGCTTCGAACGGGCACTTGCAGGGTTGGAATAACAGGGCGGCTGTTGTTGCCTTCTTGATTTCTTTGATCTACGGTTCGTTCGATGAGTATTATCAAAGCTATATCCCGGGCAGGGGCTCTTCGCTCGTAGATGTGGCCATAGACGGTGCCGGAGCTCTCTTGTCTTTGGGTATATTCCGGCTATGGTTAGAGGTCAGAAAATATCTGCGGCTGGAAAACAGGCAGGGGGAAAAAGATGAAATTTAAAATATTTCTCTTTGTTGCAAGGGCAAAGATGGCTTATTCAGGAGCAATGTCTTTTTCACCAAGCGGCGTATCCCAGATATAATGACCATCACACCAGGGTTCACCCTCTACAAGAACGAGTAGATTTTTGATTGAAGGGCATTGGGTTACGGTGTAGATTATCGATTCGCGAAATATTCTGCCTCCCGTGGTTCCCCCGGCGCTGTCGGTAAGCAGTTCCCCGGAAAAATTGACCACGGCAGTTTCATCTTCGATTTCGGCACTCAGAAGTTTGGTTGTTTCCGGAATGGTATAAAAAAGGTCTCCGGAATCGGTGGTCAGGGGGCCCCGGATCAATTCCTTCAAGGTTACCTGCAGGGCGATTGTTTCGTCTGGCGTGTAGGGGATACTTCGTAAAACGGGCACAACATACCCATACTGGCCAGGCCGATCCTCGGCGACCAGCCGATTGTCAGCAAAAAATAGCTTTACGGTCAGTGTTTTTTCACCATTGGATTGATTGTTGGTCTGATTGTTTACAGGATCAACTTTTTCCGCTTCTTCTTTTTGGATATCAGCATCATTTGCCGGGGAGAGGCCGTTACAGCCCCCGGATAAGACCATGACAACCAGGAAGGTTACGGCAAGGGTAACAAGAAATGAATGATTTTTGCACTTGCAATGTTTCATCGGTTTTTCCTTTCTGCAACTTGAATTATTAAATAAAATTAACATTTTGTAGATTATTATATATTAGATTCGACAAAAAAGAAACAAATTTTTGTTTCTGCCACATTTTATGCGGGTTCGGTTGCATGGATCGGCTTGTTTAAATAATTACTATGAAGTACAAGCTCTTTTGATTACTACATTTTTCGGGATGGAAAAGAGGCATTTTTTTCTCCAGCACTTTTACCTGTCATTCTGAGGGAGCCCTGTTTTTCAGGGCGACCGAAGAATCCCCTCCTCGAACACACTTTACCACTGGTATAAACTATTTCCGGAATTAATCTTTTACCCGTACGGATATGTTGGCGTCAGCGACATAGAGTGAGTGGTTGCCATAGCATAGCACAGCGCTTGCTTTTACCCGAGATTCCTCGCGGCGCTATTTTTTCACTCTGCTGTTACCGTTTCTACATCATTATTCTCTGTGGCAATATGTTGGTGTTCTTGTTAAACAACGCTTGCTCGGAATGACAGGGGTGGGAAGGGCGCCGCAGGCGACCGAAGAATTCCCTTCTCACATCCCCCGCTGTAAGGGAAAAAGGAAATACAACCTGTCATTCTGAGGGAGCCCTGCTTTTTGGGGCGACCGAAGAATCCCCTCCTCGATAACCACTTACTATCGGCCTACACTGGTTCCTGTTTTTAATTTTTCCCCGTACAGATATGTTGGCGTCAGCGACATAGAGTGAGTGGTTGCCATAGCCGGT
>JAAYSV010000001.1 GCA_012518215.1 Bacillota bacterium | reverse complement strand
AGTCCCTGGACCATGTTTTGCTTTATGGCCCCCCCGGACTGGGTAAAACCACCCTGTCGCATATCATATCACATGAAATGGGTGTGAATATCAAGGTCACTTCGGGGCCGGCACTGGAAAGACCGGGGGACCTGGCTTCATTGCTGACCAATCTTGAATCGGGGGATGTTCTCTTTATCGATGAAATACATCGATTGAACCGCTATGTTGAGGAAATTCTCTACCCGGCAATGGAAGATTCGGCGTTGGATATAATAATAGGCAAGGGGCCTGGAGCCCGTTCGCTGAGGCTGGAACTGCCTCCATTTACCCTGATCGGAGCTACGGTGCGTGCCGGTATGCTTACATCACCCCTGCGCGACCGTTTCGGAGTCATAGA
Source organism: Bacillota bacterium (assembly GCA_012518215.1). Taxonomy (NCBI): domain Bacteria; kingdom Bacillati; phylum Bacillota; species Bacillota bacterium. The sequence continues at coordinate 3,089 of JAAYSV010000001.1, read as the reverse complement.
AAGGTTGGACTTTTACGAAATTGACGATATTATCAAGATAATCAAGCGATCAGCAAAGATTCTAGGTTTAAAAATATCGGAAGAGGGGGCCCATGATCTGGCCCGTTCATCCAGGGGAACACCCCGTGTTGCCAATCGCCTGCTGCGGCGGGTGCGGGATTTTGCGCAGGTGAAAGCTGCAGGAGATATAACCGCAGAAGTAGCCCGTCAGGCCCTGAATATGCTCGAACTCGATCGATACGGGCTGGATGAGATTGACCGTCGCCTGCTGGAAGTAATAATTGAAAAATATGATGGTGGCCCGGTAGGAATCGATACCCTGGCAGCGTCTATCAGTGAGGAGACGGAGACGATAGAGGATGTCTACGAACCTTACCTCATGAAACTGGGATTTGTCAAGAGGACCGCCAGGGGGAGAGTGGTGACCAGGGAGGCATATCGTTACCTTCATTATCCCGAGCCTCTCGATGAACAGGAACGCCTGTTTGATTGAAATCGCAATTTTGCCTATCAAACTGCAAGATTGAACCGGGAGGTGCAGGAAAGAGTGTTTGACACGGGCACGCTGGGCAAGATGTTGCTGGTTGTCGGGGTACTGATTGTTCTGATGGGGCTCATCTTTATCTTTCTCGGCCGACTCGGGTTGGGCCGCCTGCCCGGAGATATAATTGTTGAAAAAGGAAATTTTGTCTTTTACTTTCCCCTGGTTACATGTGTAGTGATAAGTATCATCCTGTCTTTCTTGATACGTGTTTTTTTCAGGCACTAAAACAGATAGGTGGCGGATCAGATAAAAAAAACAACATCATCCCATGATTCTCTTTATAGTCTGGCTCAATATGACTACCTGCTGCCTTCGGAGCTGATAGCACAGGAACCGTTGACAGATCGCGATCAATCGCGACTACTGGTTTACAGGCGTAAAAGTGGTCATATTGAACATTCAACTTTTCAACAATTACCCGCCTTTCTGGAAGAAGGAGACCTTCTTGTTCTGAACAACACGAGGGTAATACCGGCACGCCTGATCGGCAAAAAACCGGATACCGGCGGTAAAGTTGAAATTTTTCTATTGAACAAACATGCAGATGGCAGATGGGAAGCGCTGGTCAAGCCTGGTCGGAGGGCACTTCCGGGAAGCACCGTTGTTTTTGACGGCCTGGAAGGGGTTATAGAAAAAATATTGGATAGCGGTCATCGCCTTGTATATTTCAAAGAGGAAAAACAGCTGGAAAACACGCTCAATCTTGTCGGGAAAGTGCCTCTGCCGCCATATATAAAAAAAGAGTTGAAGGATCCTGAAAGTTATCAGACCGTTTATTCCGAAATAGAAGGATCCGTAGCGGCGCCGACAGCCGGGTTCCATTTCACCAGGGATCTATTCGAAAAACTTGAATACCGGGGTGTTAGCCGGGTCTTCCTGACTTTACATATAGGTGCGGCCACATTCAAACCGGTTAAATCCGATGACATCAGGGATCATGAGATGCACATGGAATATTATACTATCCCTTCAGACGCTGCCAGGGAGATCAACCGGACCGGAGACAGGGGGGGCAGGGTTATTGCCGTAGGTACCTCTTCCTGCCGGGCCATGGAATCCCTTGTTGATGAGAAGGGGCAACTCGGGGAGGGAAAAGGACAAACGGATCTATTTATCTATCCGGGGTATTCATTTCAGATCACCGATGCCTTGCTGACCAATTTCCACCTGCCCCGTTCCACCCTGCTGATGCTGGTAAGTGCTTTCATGGGCAGGGACGAGGTTATGCGCCTTTATCAGGAGGCTATTCTGAAGAGGTATCGGTTTTATAGTTTCGGGGATGCAATGCTCATCTTGTGACCAACATTTGACACGCTATTTTGACTGATATAAGCTGGTAATGTTTGGGGAGGTAACATGCCGGTAAGATTCAAAATCATTAAGAAATGCTCAACTACTTCTGCCCGCCTGGGGACCATAACCACGCCCCACGGCCATATCGAAACGCCTGCCTTTCTTCCCGTGGGAACTCTGGGAACGGTAAAGACCATCTCGCCGGAAGAACTCGGGGAAATAGGTGTGCAGATGATACTGAGCAACGCCTATCATCTTTTTCTGCGCCCCGGGGCGGAAATAATTGCGCGCCACGGGGGATTGCACCGATTCATGGCATGGCCCAACCCGATCCTGACCGACAGCGGGGGGTTTCAGGTTTTCAGTCTGGGGGATTTTCGAAAAATCACCAATGAAGGGGTAACATTTCGTTCCCATCTGGATGGATCAACACATTTCATGACCCCGGAAAGAGCAACGCTCCTTCAGAATATCTTTGGAGCGGACATAATCATGGCTTTTGATCAGTGCCCCCCATATCCCGCCAGCCATGCAGAGGTGGAGGAAGCAGTGCGCAGGACCACACACTGGGCAGAACGTTGCAAATCGCAACACCTGCGCCGTGACCAATCACTCTTCGGCATCATTCAGGGGGGTATATACAGGGATCTCCGGGAACGAAGTAGCCATGAACTTCTGGAGTTGGAGTTTCCCGGATATGCTATCGGGGGGCTCAGTGTCGGCGAACCGAAGGAATTGATGTACGAAACATTGGAACATACGATCCCCCCGTTACCGGAGGATCGCCCTCGCTATCTGATGGGGGTAGGTTCACCCGATGCGCTTCTGCAGGGGGCCAGGCTTGGTATAGATATATTTGATTGCGTTCTGCCCACCAGGATGGCTCGCAACGGAAGGGTATTCGTGAACGATGGCTATCTGAACCTGAGAAACGCGGCATATGCATCGGATATGCAGCCGATTGAACCAAAATGCAAGTGCTATGCCTGTCAAAATTATTCCCGCTCGTATCTTCGCCATTTGATCTGTGCCAACGAGATTCTGGGATTCAGATTGACGACGTATCATAATCTTTATTTTTTGGAAAAATATATGCTAGGGATAAGAGCGGCTATAAAAAATGATGATTGGAGCAGGTGCAATACGTTATGGGAGGGTAGGAAGGTTTAAAAAAACAACAGAAAGGAGTGTTACGGATGCCGGGACTTGAAAACCTGTCCATGTTTCTGCCTTTTATACTGTTACTGGTTCT